>NZ_JBSFZS010000096.1:0-31207 GCF_053600395.1 Streptomyces sp. NPDC005070
CCGGCGGACTCGTCCGCCGCGGGGGCCTCGGGGGCCCGTCAGTTCTGGCGGCGCCTGCGTGCGCAGCGCGCCGCCCTCGTCGCGGCGGCCGTCGTCGCGCTGCTCGTCCTGATCGCGCTCGCCGCACCGCTGCTCACGGCGATCGAGGGCCAGGACCCCACCACCTACCACCCCTCGCTGGTGGACTCCGCGCGCGGCGGCGTCCCCGTCGGCCCGCTCGGTGGCATCGGCGCCGACCACTGGCTCGGCGTCGAACCCCAGACCGGCCGCGACCTGTTCGCACGCCTCGTCTACGGCGCCAGGGTCTCCCTCGGCGTCGCGCTCGCCGCGACCGTGGTCCAGGTCCTCATCGCCGTCGTCGTCGGCGTCTCGGCGGCCCTCGGGAACCGATGGGTCGATCAAGTGCTGAGCCGGATCACCGAGATCATCGTCGCGCTGCCGCTGATGATCATGTCCTTGGCGCTGCTGGCGATCGTGCCCGGCAGCTTCCCGCGACCCGTCCTGGTCGCCCTCGTCATCGGTCTGATCGCCTGGGGCACCCTCGCGAAGATCGTGCGCGCGCAGACACTCACGCTCAAGCAGCTCGACTACGTCGCGGCCGCGCGGCTCAGCGGCTGGGGCACCTGGCGGATCGCCCGCCGTGACCTGCTGCCGGGCCTCGCCGCCCCGCTCATCACCTACTCCGCGCTCCTCGTGCCGGCGAACATCGGCGTCGAGGCCGCCCTGTCCTTCCTCGGAGTCGGCGTGAAGCCGCCGACTCCGTCCTGGGGACAGATGCTGACCTCCGCCGACGTCTGGTACCAGGCAGCGCCGCAGTACCTGCTGCTGCCCGCGGGCGCGCTCTTCGTCACCGTCCTCGCCCTGACCGTCCTCGGCGACGGCGTGCGCACGGCCCTCGACCCCCGCGCGGCCTCCCGCCTGCGCGTCGGCACAGGCCGCAAGGGAGAGGCCAGGGCCGACGCGAGCGGGACCACGCGGGACGGCGGCGACGCGCCCGTGCCCCGGCGGGACGCGCCCGGCGCGGATCTGTCCCTGGCCGGCGCGCCCGGCGCGGATCTGCCCCGGTCCGGCGAGCCCGCCGACGGGACGAAGGAGGCCACCGCATGAACGGCTTCACCGGGTTCGTCCTGCGCCGGACCCTCGCCACCGCGGTCACCCTCCTCGCCATCTCGGTGATCGTCTACGTCGTCTTCTACGCCACACCGGGCAACGTCGCCCAGATCACCTGCGGCCCGCGCTGCTCGCCCCTCCAAGTGCACCAGGTCGCACAGCAGTTGCACCTCGACGACCCGCTGTACGTGCGCTACTGGCACTTCCTCGAAGGCCTCCTCGCCGGCCAGGACTACTCGACCGGCACCTCGGTCCAGCACTGCCCGGCGCCCTGCCTCGGGCTGTCGTACCAGACGGACCAGCAGGTCACCCGGCTGATCCTGACGAAACTGCCGGTCAGCCTGTCGCTGGTGTTCGGCGCCATGGTCGTATGGCTCGTGCTCGGTGTCGGCACCGGCGTGCTCTCCGCCTGGCGGCGCGGCCGCCTCAGCGAGCGGGTGCTGACCGGGCTCACCCTCGCCGGCACGGCGACGCCCGTCTTCGTCATCGGTCTGATCCTGATGATCGTCGTCTGCGGCCAGCTCGAACTGCTGCCCTTCCCGCAGTACGTGAACTTCTCCGACGATCCCGAACAGTGGGCGTGGAACCTGGTGCTCCCCTGGCTCTCGCTCGCTCTCGTCGAAGCCGCCGCGTTCGCCCGGCTGACCAGGGCCTCGATGCTGGAGACGCTGGCCGAGGACCACATCCGGACCTTCCGCGCGTACGGCGTGGGGGAGCGGTCGATCATCGGGCGGCACGCCGTCCGGGGAGCGCTCGCCTCGATCATCGCGCTGAACGCCAACACCTTCGGGTCGGCGGTCGGCGGCGCGGTGCTCACCGAGACGCTCTTCGGACTGCCCGGCATCGGCCAGGAACTGGTCCACGCGGTGAACGTCGTCGACCTTCCCGTGGTCGTCGGCATGGTCCTGGTCATCGGCTTCTTCGTGGTCATCGCCAACGCCGTCGCGGACGTGCTCTACGCGGTGGCCGACCGACGGGTGGTGCTGGCATGAGCGACTCTTCCCCGACCCTGTCCACGGTCGATCAGGCGGGGGCGGACTCCTCTCCCCGCTCCTCCGTGGCCCTCTCCCCGGCCGCTTCCGCCGCCCCGCTGGTCGAAGTGCGCGACCTCGTCGTCGACTTCGGGGGTCTGCGCGCCGTCGACGGGATCTCCTTCCGGCTGGAGAAGGGCGCCGCGCTCGGCCTGGTCGGCGAGTCCGGCTCGGGCAAGTCCACCGTGGCGTCGGCCCTGCTGGCGCTGCACCGAGGGACCGGAGCGCGCGTCGACGGCACGGTCCGCGTGGCCGGCGTCGACGTCCAGCGGGCGTCCGACGACGAACTGCGCGGGCTGCGCGGCGGGAAGGCCGCCATGGTCTTCCAGGACCCGCTGTCCTCCCTCGACCCGTACTACGCGGTCGGCGACCAGATCGCCGAGGTGTACCGGGTGCACGCCAAGGCGTCCCGGCGGGCGGCACGCGCGCGTGCGGTGCGTGTGCTGGACCGCGTCGGCATCCCCGACGCGGCCCGCCGGTCCCGCTCGCGTCCGCACGAGTTCAGCGGCGGTATGCGCCAGCGCGCCCTCATCGCCATGGCGCTGGCCTGCGAACCCGAGCTCCTGATCGCCGACGAGCCCACCACGGCGCTCGACGTGACCGTCCAGGCGCAGATCCTCGACCTCCTGCACACCCTGCGCCACGAGACCGGGACAGGACTGCTGCTCGTCACGCACGACGTCGGGGTGGCGGCCGAGAGTGTCGACGAGATCCTGGTCATGCGGCACGGACGCGCGGTCGAGCACGGGCCGGTGCGTGACGTCCTCGGCGCGCCCCGGGAGCCGTACACCCGCGAACTCCTCGGCGCCGTCCCGCGCGTGGACACACCTCGGGCCGCCGACGTCGTCCGGCCGAAGGGCATCGGTGGGCCGGACGTCGTCATCGGGTCGGACGTCGTCATCGGGTCGGACGTCGTCATCGGGTCGGACGTCGTCACCGGGCCGGACGACGTCGTCCTCGAAGCGGTCGGGCTCCGGCGGGAGTTCGGGCGCGGGAAGCGGCGCTTCGCGGCCGTCGACGACGTGTCGCTGAGCGTACGCCGGGGCGAGACCCTCGGCATCGTCGGTGAGAGCGGCAGCGGCAAGACGACCCTGGGAAGGATGCTGGTCGGGCTCCTGGAGCCCACCGCCGGCGTGGTCCGTCACGAGGGGCGCGAACAGTCGGGCGTCCGCCCCTCGGTGCAGATGGTCTTCCAGGACCCGGTGTCGTCCCTCAACCCCCGGCGCAGCGTGGGCGAGTCCATCGCCGACCCGCTGCGGGCGCGTGGAGACCGGGACGAGGGGCGCGTCCGAGGGCGTGTACGGGAACTGCTGGAGCGTGTGGGGCTCGACGGGTCGCACTACGACCGCTACCCGCACGAGTTCAGCGGCGGACAGCGTCAACGTGTGGGCATCGCACGGGCACTGGCCGCGGAACCGCGGGTCATCGTGTGCGACGAACCGGTCTCCGCGCTCGATGTCACCACACAGGCCCAGGTGGTCGCCCTGCTCGGTGAGCTGCAGCGGGAGCTCGGGCTCGCGCTGGTGTTCGTGGCGCACGACCTCGCGGTCGTACGCCAGGTCAGCGACCATGTGGCGGTGATGCGGCGCGGCCGGATCGTCGAGCACGGTCCCGCCGACGAGGTCTACGAGAGTCCCCGCGACCCGTACACGCGGCAACTGCTGGCCGCCGTACCGGCGCTCGACCCGGAGATCGCGGCACGGCGCTGCGCGGAGCGCGAGGAACTGTCCCCGGCGTGATCCGCACGCCCGGGGCCCGCGGGAACGTGCCCGCGTGAACCCGTAGCGCCACGAAACGCGGTCTGCGCGGGAAAGTTACGACCGTTCACCCCTTTTGGTGGTGCGATGGACAACCGTCCGTCGCACCACCGCCTTGTCCGCATACCTTCGTCCCGCTGCGAGCCGCCGGGTCAACGACGGCTCCTCATACGGGAGATCGGGGGTGTGCTCGTGCGCATCGGACTGGTTACGGAGGGTGGCTATCCGTATGTGAGCGGTGACGCCGGACTCTGGTGCGACCGGCTCGTGCGCGGGCTCGGGCAGCACGAGTTCGACCTCTACGCGCTCAGCCGCACCGAGCGCCAGGAGGACCAGGGCTGGGTCCGGCTGCCGCCCCAGGTCGGCCGCGTCCGCACGGCACCGCTGTGGACGGCGCACGACGACGGCGTGGTGTACGGGCGCCGGGTCCGGCGCCGGTTCGTCGAGACGTACGGCGAGCTGGTGGCGGCGGTCTGCGGGGGACCCCGAGCCGCTAGCCCCGAAGCCCCCGAGGACCCGGCGGATCACGCCGACGCCGAGGCGGACCGTTTCGCCAGCGCCCTGTACGGGCTGGCCGAACTCGCCCGGGACGAGGGAGGACTGGCCGGCGCCCTGCGCTCCGAGAGCGCGGTGCGCGTCCTCGAACACGCCTGTCGCGCACCCGGCGCACTCCGGACGGCCCGCACCGCGCGCGTCCCCGACCTGCTCGGCGTCGCCGCGCACATCGAGCGCACGCTGCGCCCCCTCTCGCTGGACTGGTACGAGGACGACGCGCTCGGCTCGGCGGACCTCTGCCACGCCGGGGCCGGCGGGGCGGCGGCACTGCCCGGCCTCCTCGCCCGGCACTTCCTCGGCGTCCCGCTGCTGGTCACCGAGTACGGCGTGCACCTGCGGGCGCACTACCTGGCCGCCGCGACCCTCGAAGAGGGCCCCGTGGTCCGGGCGCTGCTCGCCGCGTTCCACGGCCGGCTGGCCACCGAGGTCTACCGCGCGGCCGCGCTCATCACGCCCGGCAACGCGCATGCCCGCCGCTGGCAGGAGCGCTGCGGTGCCGACCGCGCCAAACTGCGCACCGTCCACCCCGGCATGGAGGCCGCGCGCTTCGCGGACGTCGGGGAGGGAGTGCGGGGCAGCCGGTCCGCGGACCCCGGCACGCTGGTGTGGGTCGGCCGCATCGAACCGGCCAAGGACCTGATCTCCCTGCTGCACTCCTTCGCCGAGATCCGCAAGGCCGAGCCGGGAACCCGGCTGCGGATCGTCGGCGCCCCCGCGGAGGACCCGGACGCCGCCACCTATCTGACCCACTGCAAGGCGCTGGCCGCGCAGCTCTTCCCCGACGAGGCGGAGGGCGTGCACACCGTCGGCGACAACCCCGTCTCCTTCGAGGAGATCGGCGGCCCCGAGATCCCGAGCCTCGCGGAGGCCTACGCCTGCGGCGCCGTGGTCGTCCTGTCCAGCGTCGTCGAGGGCTTCCCGGTGAGCCTCGTCGAGGCCATGCTCTGCGGCCGGGCCACCGTCTCCACGGACGTGGGCGCGGTCGTCGAGGTCATCGGCGGCACGGGTCTGGTGGTTCCGCCGCGCAATCCGCGGGCGCTCGCGGAGGCGTGCGTGGCACTGCTGCGCGACCCCGAGCGCCGTGAGCGGCTCGGCGCGGCCGCCCGCGCGCGTGCCCTCGAACTCTTCACCGTCGAGCAGAACATCACGGCATTTCACGGCATTTACCTGGAGATCGTCTCGCACTCCCCGGTGCGCCGGGTCGTCGTGGACGCCGAGGGTGAGCCGCTGCCCTTCAGCGTCCCCGCCGAGGCCCACGTGCCCGGCTGCTGGACCGAGACCCGCTTCACGACCGAACGCCGGCCGCGCTGGGCGGAGGGGGCACCGGTCCGAGCCACCGTGCCCCCTCCGCTACCCGTTTCCGTCGGGGAGGGCGCGTGACCATCGACAGCACGGGACGCGGCACCGCCGCCCCCCTCCGCGACGGCGGTTCCGCCCGTGACGGCCTGCACGGCACGCACGGACCCGCCGGGCGCCGCGGCGCGGTGGACCCCGTGAAGGCGCTCATGCACCGGCACCGCGAGCTGTGCGAGCGCGCGGTGGACCCGCTGGAGATCGCGGCGGGTCTGGAGGCGCACGGGGTCACCGACCGGACCGCCGCACGTCTGCGGCACCGGGACGTCTTCTCGCTCGCCGAGGAGATGTACGCCCGCGCGGCCCGCGACGGGGAGGCGACCCCCCGCACCGACACACCTGGCCCCTCCGGCCCCTGCTCCTACTGGGCGGCGCTCGCCCTGGTGCCGGGCGCCCTCGGCGCGGCCGTCGTCGTCGGGCTGCGGCTCACCGAGGGGCAACCGCGGCTGGCCGTCGCCGCGTTCGGCGCCCTGGTCATCGCCTCGGGCCCGCACCTCGCCTTCCGGCGCGGCCCCCTGAGCACCCCGCACCGCACGACGGGCGCCGCACGCGCGTGGACCTGCTGGCTCGTCGCGTACGCCCTCGTCGGCGATGGACTGCTGAGCGCCGCCCGGGACGGCGGTCCGCACGGACCCTGGCCCCTGGCCACCGCACCCGTGCTGGCCCTCTGCCTGGCCTGCGCCCCGGCGGCCTGGTGCGCCCACCTCTTCGCCGCCCGCGCCCGCCGCCGGCTGAGCGCGAGCCGCGGCCTGGAGGAGTTCGCCGCCTCCGTACGCCCCCTGCTCCTCGGGACGCTCGCCCTGTTCATGTCCGCGCTGTGCGGGCTGCTCGCCCTCTGCGGGACGGCACTGGACGAGCCCCCCGCTGTCGCCGGGGCCGGTGCGCTCGGCGCCCTGCTCCTCCTCGCGCGGCTGCTCACGGCGCGCGGCTTCTCCCACGTCCCGGGCCGCGCGCTCGCCGGCGCGGGCGCGGTGGAGGCCACCGCCCTCGCCACGGTCTTCGCGGCGCGGCTGCCCGGCTGCTCGTTCCTGGCCGCCCCCGTCGACGGCCTGGTCGACGCGGCGGGCGCCGGGACCGTGCCGGCCCTGGCCTGCGGGGCGGGCGCCCTCGTCCTCCTCGTCCAGGCGACCCGCACGCTCACCCGCGCCTCGGCCCACGCCCAGCCCTCCCCGCCGCCGTGAGCCCTCCCCGGACCCGGGCAGCCTCGCGGCTTCCCGGATCCGGGCCCCCTACTCCCGCGGGGCCGACACCGCGGGCCCTCTCCCCGACCTACGGCATCACCTTGAAGGAGACAGCCAGATGATCACCTCCCGAACCGGAGAATCCGCCCCGGGAGCTGCCCGATGAGGGTCCTGCTGATCGGAGCCAATGGCTACCTCGGCCGATTCGTGGCCGACAGACTGCTCGCCGACCCGGCCGTACAGCTCACCGCGCTCGGCCGGGGCGACGACGCCGACGTACGGTTCGACCTCGCCTCGGGCAGCCCCGGCGCACTCACCCGCTTCCTGGACGCGGTGCATCCCGGAGTCGTCGTCAACTGCGCGGGTGCCACCCGCGGCGGCGCCCGCGAACTGACCCGGCACAACACCGTCGCCGTCGCCACCGTCTGCGAGGCCCTGCGCCGCAGCGGCTGCGGGGCCCGGCTGGTCCAGATCGGCTGCGGAGCCGAGTACGGGCCCAGCCAGCCCGGCTCCTCCACCGCGGAGGACGCCGTGCCGCGCCCGGGCGGGCCGTACGGAGTGAGCAAACTCGCCGCGACGGAACTCGTCCTGGGCTCCGGTCTGGACGCCGTGGTGCTCCGCGTCTTCTCCCCCGCAGGACCCGGCACGCCCGCCGGATCCCCGCTCGGCCGGCTCGCCGAAGCCCTGCGCCGGGCCATGCAGGCCAGCGACGGCGAACTCAAGCTCGGCGGCCTCGGTGTCCAGCGCGACTTCATCGACGTCCGCGATGTCGCCCGCGCCGTCCACGCCGCCTCCCTGTCCGCCGCACAGGGCGTGATCAACATCGGCTCGGGCCGCGCCGTGCGTCTCCGCGACGCGGCCGCCGTCCTCGCGCGCGTCGCCGGATACAGCGGCAGCCTGCACGAACTCGACGGCCCGTCCGGCCCGCCCATGAGGCCGCCCATCGGCCACCCCCGCCCCGAACCCGACCACGTGGCCCCGGTGTCGTACCCCTACCCGGACGGCTGCGGGAGCTGGCAGCAGGCCGACGTGCGCACCGCGCGCGACCGGCTCGGCTGGCGGCCCCGGATCAACCTCGAGGAGTCCCTGGCCGACATCTGGATGGAGGCGGCATGTCGTATCTGACCAGGACCGCGACCGGCAGCGCGAGCACCGGCCTCGGACTCGGCTTCGGCGTCCCCGGCTATGCGCACCCCCTCGTCGCTCCCCTGGAATGGGACGAACTCACCCGCCCCGGCACCCCCTTGCACTGGGTCGTCCTGGACGTTGACGACGGCCCCGGCGAGCGGCCCGACCCGCGCTGTCTGGAGGCCACGGGACGGCTGCGCAACGCGGGGGTCCGGGTATTGGGACTCCTCGACGCCGCCCATGGAGTACGCCCCTTCGGCGAACTGGTCGCCGACGCGCGCCGCCATCTCGACTGGTACCAGGCCGACGGATTCATCCTCGACCGCTGCCCCACGGAACGCGCCGCGCTGCCCGACACCCGCCGGACGGCCGACGAGCTGCGCCACCTGAGGGACGGCGCCCACATCGTGTTCGGCCACGGCACCCACCCGCACCCGGGTTATGCCGAGAGCGCCGACCAACTCGTCACCTTCTCGGGCCCCTGGACCGACTACCGCTGGTCGCAGGTCGCCGAGTGGACCGCCGACTATCCCCCCGAGCGCTTCTGCCACTTCGTGCACGGCGTGCCGCGCGGCCATCTGGAGGAGGCACTGCGCATCGCCCGCTGGCAGGGTGCCTCGACGATCTACTTCACCGACCGCTCGGATCACGGCGGAACGGCCGACCCCTGGGAGGCGATGCCCGGCTACTGGGACGAGATCGTCTCGCGGATCGGAACGGGTGTCTCGGAATGAAGAAGGGCGTGGCAGTGTTACGGGGAGAACAACCGTAGTGATAGACCGACCAACGGAGTCCCCGTGTCGCTGCCACCCCTGGTCGAGCCAGCCTCTGAGCTCACCGTAGACGAGGTCCGCAGGTACTCCCGCCACCTGATCATCCCCGATGTGGGCATGGACGGGCAGAAGCGGCTGAAGAACGCCAAGGTGCTCTGTGTGGGCGCCGGCGGCCTCGGATCGCCGGCGCTGATGTACCTGGCCGCGGCGGGCGTCGGCACGCTCGGCATCGTGGAGTTCGACGAGGTCGACGAGTCGAACCTGCAGCGCCAGATCATCCACAGCCAGGCGGACATCGGCCGTTCCAAGGCCGCCTCCGCGCGCGATTCCGTACTGGGCATCAACCCCTACGTGAACGTGGTCCTTCACGAAGAGCGGCTCGAGGCCGAGAACGTGATGGACATCTTCAGCCAGTACGACCTCATCGTCGACGGCACCGACAACTTCGCGACCCGGTACCTCGTCAACGACGCCTGCGTGCTGCTCAACAAGCCGTACGTGTGGGGCTCGATCTACCGCTTCGACGGCCAGGCCTCCGTCTTCTGGTCCGAGCACGGCCCCTGCTACCGCTGCCTCTACCCGGAGCCCCCGCCGCCGGGCATGGTCCCCTCCTGCGCCGAGGGCGGCGTCCTCGGCGTGCTGTGCGCGTCCATCGGCTCCATCCAGGTCAACGAAGCGATCAAGCTCCTCGCCGGCATCGGTGAGCCGCTCCTCGGCCGCCTGATGATCTACGACGCCCTGGAGATGCAGTACCGCCAGGTCAAGGTCCGCAAGGACCCGAACTGCGCGGTCTGCGGCGAGAACCCCACCGTCACCGAGCTCATCGACTACGAGGCCTTCTGCGGCGTCGTGTCCGAGGAGGCCCAGGAGGCGGCCGCCGGCTCGACGATCACTCCCAAGCAGCTCAAGGAGTGGATCGACGACGGCGAGAACATCGAGATCATCGACGTCCGCGAGATCAACGAGTACGAGATCGTCTCGATCCCCGGCGCCAAGCTGATCCCGAAGAACGAGTTCCTCATGGGCACCGCGCTGGAGACCCTGCCGCAGGACAAGAAGATCGTCCTGCACTGCAAGACGGGTGTCCGCAGTGCGGAGGTCCTCGCCGTCCTGAAGTCCGCCGGTTTCTCCGACGCGGTGCACGTCGGTGGCGGCGTGATCGGCTGGGTCCACCAGATCGAGCCCGAGAAGCCGGTGTACTGACCGGCCGACCGGCCCGCTCTTTCGGCGGCGGGGGTTTCGCGGACCGGGTGTCCGTGAAACCCCCGCCGTCGTCATGAACAGACCTTGCCGTCCTTCGGCACCGTCGCGTCCAGCAGATAGCTGTTCACGGTCGAGTCGACACAGTCGCTCCCGCTCCCGTAGGCGCCATGGCCCTCGCCCTTCCAGGTGAGCTCCACGCCCACGCCCTTGCCGAGTTCGTCCGCCATCCTGCGCGCGCCCTCGTACGGTGTCGCGGGGTCCCCGGTGTTGCCGACGATCAGCACGGGTGCGGCTCCCGGCGCACTGACCTCGGGACTGTCGTACTGACCGGCCACCGGCCAGTCGTGACACCAGCCCGCCGTGTCCCAGCCCATGAAGTCCCCGAAGACGGGCGAGATCTTCTCGAACTCGGGCAGCCGCTTCTTCGTCTCCTCGGGAGTCGGCCGCTCCTTGTCGTCCAAGCACGATATGACTCGCTGGGAATGGGTCGTCGTGCCGTAGTGCCCCGAGGCGTCGCGGTCGTTGTACTCGTCGGCGAGTGCCAGCAGGGCCGAACCGTCCCCGTCCTCGGCGTCCTTCAGAGCCTTCGTCAGACGCGGCCAGCCCGCCTCGCTGTAGAGCGGCAGCACGATGCCCGTGAGAGCCGACGTCTGGCCGAGCTCGCGCCCGCCGGAAGCGGGCAGGGGGTTCGCGTCGATCCGCTTCAGCAGGTCCGCGATCTTCCGGGAGCCCTGCTTCGGGTCCTGCCCGGTGGACTTGAGGTAGTCGTCCAGGGCGCGCTGGAAGCCCAGCGTCTGGTTCTTGGCGTGGCCCACGGTGTCGGCGCTCGGGTCGACGACCGCGTCCAGCACCAGGCGTCCCACGTTCTTCGGGAACAAGTGGGCGTACACACCGCCCAGTTCGGTTCCGTACGAGATGCCGAAGTAGTGCATCCGACGGTCGCCCAGGACCTGGCGCATCAGGTCCATGTCGCGGGCCGTGTCCGTCGTCGAGACATGGGACAGCAGCCTTCCCGCGGCCTTCGCGCAGCCCTTCCCGAAGTCCTGGGCGTCCTTGAGATAGGCCGCTTCCTCAGCCGCGTCGTCCGGTGTCGCGTCCACCGACTCGGCGGCCTGGATCGCCTTGTCCCCGCGGCACCGCACCCCTTCGCTGGCGGCCACCCCGCGCGGGTCCCAGCTCACCAGGTCGTAGCGCTCGTGCAGCGGGCCCACGACGGTCTCGTACCACGGCATCGTGGAGACGCCCGAGCCGCCGGGGCCGCCGAAGTTGAACAGGAGCGAGCCGATGCGCTTGCTCTGACCGCCGGTCGCCTTGGAGCGGATGAGCGCCAGACCGATCGTCTCGCCGCCCGGCTTCGCGTAGTCCAACGGCGCCTTGAGCGTGGCGCACTGCCAGCCGCTCCCGGGCGCGGGGGAGTCCGAAGTGCCTTTGCAGCGGCCCCAGCCAAGCTTCTGAGAGACGAGCGAGGAGGCCAGCCCCGGCGACCCACCGGAGGGCGGTGCGGTGGTCGGCGCCTTGTCGCCGTTCTTCCCCTCCTCCTTGCCTTCGGCCGACGAGCCCCCGCCACAGCCGGCCAGCAGCAACATGGCGGCGGCCGCGGCCGTCCACCGTGCGAAACGCGTCATGAGAGTCCCCCTCGCCTGTGGTCCGCACGATTTCGCGGATCACATGCAGGCCATAGTAGGCGGCGGCCACCGTTCGCCGTCGAGGCCTGTGGATAACGCTCTGACCTGCTGTTTTCTAGGAACAGACGGTGCCGGCCCGCGGCACGGTGCCCTGCAGCAGATAGCCGTTCACCGCGCCCTGCACGCACTTGTTCTTGCTGTCGTACGCCCCGTGTCCCTGGCCCTTGTACGTCAGCTCCACCCCGACGCCCTTGCCGAGCGCGTTCACCATCGCCCGAGCGCCCTCGTACGGCGTCGCGGGGTCGCCGGTGTTGCCGACCACGAGGATCGGCGCCGCGCCGGGGGCACTGACGTCCGGGTGCTCGGCGGCTCCCGGCACGGCCCAGTCGGTGCAACTGACCATGCCCCAGGCGAGATAGTCGCCGAACAGCGGCGAGGCGGCCCGGAACTCCGGAACCTTCGAGTTCACGTAGTCCGCGGTGTAACGCGGCTTGTCGTCGGCGCAGTTGATGGAGATGTTCGCCGGGGTGATGTTGCTGTACTGGCCGTTCTCGCTGCGCCCGTTCATCGAGTCCGACAGCAGCATCAACACCTTGCCGTCGCCGTCGTAGGCCTGCTGAAGCCCCTCCGTCAGGTACTCCCAGAAGTCCTTGGAGTACAGCGACTGCGCGATGCCGCTGGTCGCGGCGGTCTGGGTGAGCCGGCGCGGGAAGACACCGGGAATCGGCTTGGTGTCGAGGTCCTTCAGCAGCCGGGCGATACGGTCCTTGACGTCCTGCGGGGTGTCGCCGATGGGGCAGTCCTCGACCTTCGAGGTGCAGTCCTTCGCGAAGTTGTCCAGCGCGAGCTGGAAGCCCTTGGCCTGGCCGAGGGAGCTCTGTTCCACGTTCTGGGTCGGGTCGACGACCCCGTCGAAGACGGCTCGGCCCACGTTCTTGGGGAACAGGTGGGCGTAGACGCCGCCCAGCTCGGTGCCGTACGAGATGCCGAAGTAGTGCAGCTTGTCGTCGCCGAGCGCCTGGCGCATCAGATCCATGTCGCGGGCGGCGTCCGTCGTGCGCACGTGGGGGAGGACCTTCCCGGAGTTCTTCTCGCACGCCGCGTTGAACGACTTCGTGTTCCGCAGGAGCGCCTGCTGCTCGGCGGTGTCCTCCGGAGTGGCGTCCTGCTGGAAGAACTTGTCGAGCTGCTGGTCGTTCTCGCACTTCACGCCGGCGCTGCGGCCGACGCCGCGCGGGTCGAAGCTCACCAGGTCGTAGCGGGTGCGCAGGGCGGCGTAGTCCTCTCCGAAGGCGGGCAGAGTGGCGACGCCCGAGCCGCCGGGGCCGCCGAAGTTGAAGACGAGCGAGCCGATGCGCTTGGCGGGGTCACCGCTCGCCTTCGCCCGGATCAGCGCGATCCCGATCGTGTCGCCCTTGGGGTCGGACCAGTCGAGGGGCACCTTCAAAGTGGCGCACTGCCACTCCGCGCCACCCGGCAGGGGCGAGGGGGCGGTGCCGCCGCCCTGGGCCTCGGACGGTGCCGGGCACGCCTTCCAGTCCAGCTTCTGCGCCGTCAGATCCTCGTCCTTGGAGTCGTCGCCGCAGCCGGACACCCACGAGGTCAGCAGAACGACGGTGACGGCCGCGACGACGGAGCGCGGTGGGGACGGGTTCGGCATGCTCCCCATCCTGCGGGCGGGCGGGGCGGGGCGCTCGGGGCACGAGCCGTGCGGGTGAGGGCACGGCCGAGAGCCCGCGGTCGGGCCGGTCGGGCGATGAGGCGCTCGGTCGGGCGGCCGGGTGGCCGGGCGCTAGAGCGCGCCCTTGCGGGTCAGGTGGTTGAAGAACAGCCAGCCGGGCAGCACCGGGAGCCACAGGGTCAGCAGCCGGTACAGCAGCACCGCGGGCGCCGCGACCTCCTTGGGGAGGCCGACGGCGATCAGGCCGACGGTGAGGGTCGCCTCGACCGCGCCGACACCGCCCGGGGTCGGGGCCGCCGAGCCCAGCGCGTTCCCGGCGAGGAAGACGACGGCGACACTGGCGAGGCTGAGCGTGGTCGTCTCCTCGTGGCCGAAGGCGCGGATCGACGCGTCCAGGCACATCACGAAGCAGGCCGTCAGCAGCAGCATCCCGCCGATGCCGGTGATGAGCTTCTGCGGCCGCTGCAGCACGTCCAGCATGCGCGGTACGACACCCGCGAACAGCGACCTCACGCGCGTGGAGACGAACTTGCGCAGCAGCGGAACCGATGTCACCACGAGGATGAACACCGCGACCGTCAGCAGGCCCGCGATGACCGTGCGGGACGGCGACAGGGACGGCGTCTTCTCCGTACCGGTCAGATAGCCGAAGGACAGCAGCATCAGGATGTGGCAGCCGAGCCCGAAGAGCTGCGACGCGCCGACACTCGCCACCGCGAGCCCCGGCCGTACCCCGGCACGCTGGAGGAAGCGTGTGTTGAGGGCGACGCCGCCGACCGCGGCGGGCGCCACGATCTTCACGAACGAGCCGGCGACCTGGGCCGCCGCGGTCCGCAGGAACGGCACCCGCTCCGGCACGAAGCCGAGGAGGCTCATCGCCGCCGCGAAGTAGCTGAGGGCGGAGAACAGCGCGGCCGCCGCGACCCAGCCCCATTCGGCGTTGTCGAACAGGGTCCCGAACTCGATGTGGGTGAGCTGCGTGAGCAGGAAGTACGCGCCGATCGCCCCGGCGATGACGCTCATCAGCGTGCGGGGCTTGACCCGCTCCAGCCGGGCCGGCTCCACGGGCGCCTGGGGCCTGATCAGCAGGACCTGATGGCGGATCTGGGTGAGCAGATCCTCCTCGCGCGCCTCGTCCAGGGCTTCGTCGATCGCCCGTTTCTCGGCGCGCTGCTCGGCGCGTACGGCCTTCTTCCCGGCCTTCTCCGACACGGGCGGGGCCGCTTCCCCGCCTTCCTCGGCCGCTTCCGCGGCGCGGGCGAGTTTGGCCTGCCGCGAGGCCTCCAGGACCGCATCGCGTTCGCGCTGCGCGCGCTCGCGGCCGAGTCTGCGCAGTGTCGCGCGCGTGGAGCGCGTCAGCGCGATCGGCTGGAGCATGGGCAGGCAGTCCGCGACGGCGTCCGGGCCGAGCACGCCCACCGCCGACGCCACCGCGCGCTCGGCGCCCACGCGCAGGGCGAGGGTGGTCACGAGCTGGGCGATGTCCATGCGCAGCACCAGGTCGCCGGCCGCGATCTCGCCGCCGCGCAGATCCGTGAGGATCACGGTGCCGGAACGATCCACCAGAATCGCGTCGCCGGCGAGCCGGCGGTGCGCGATGCGCCGGGACTGCAGCGCCTGCACCTGGTGCCAGGTGTCGCGCAGCAGCTCGTCGGTGATCAGTTCGTCGGGCAGGGAGTCCAGGGTGTGCGCGCCGGTGTGCTCGTAGACGAGCATCACGGCGTCGGGGCCCAGCTCGGAGGTCGCGATCAGCTTGGGCGCGTTGGCGCCGGCCGCGATGGCCGCGTAGGCGAGGAGGGCTTCCTGCTCCAGGGCCTGGCGCAGTGACTGGAGGCTGCGGCGCGTGGTGATGCCGCGCAGGGTCAGCCGGCGCCAGACGCGGTAGAAGAAGCCCTGGGCCTGCTGTTCGCGGTCGACGACCGTGACGTCGAGTGGCGGGCCGTCCTCCAGGGTGACGAAGTAGCGCCGGCCGCGGTCGCCGCTCTCCGTGGTCTCCGGCATCTCCTCGCGGGCCGCGCTGACCGGGTGGAAGCCGACGTGCCGAAGGCCCGCCATCAGTGTCCGTCCGGTCGGCCGTACGTTCGGGGAACCGACCGCGTACAGCGTTCCGTAGGCGACGGTCCAGCCGATCAGCACCGTGAGGATGATCGAGAACGGGGTCGTGTAGCCGGTGACCAGCATGGAGAAGGCGTCGAGGAGCAGTACGACCCAGAGCACCCCGCGCCAGCGGGGTCTGCGGGACATGCCGACGGCCGTCATGTAGGCGATGACCGGTGCGAGATAGCCGTGCACCGGGTCGGTGAGGGCGTGGATGTCACCCGGAGAGGGCTGGGTGAGCGCCTCCTGGATGGAGTGCGGGGCGCCCTTGGCGACCCATAGGTCCGTGGCGAGTGTCACTCCGTGGGCGAGGACCGCGGCGAGGACGCCGTCGGCGATGCGCAGCCCGTCCCGTTTGATCAGCCGCTCGATGGCGAAGGCGACCGGCACGAGCAGGATCGCGATGCTGGACGCCAGCCCCGCGATCTTGATCAGCAGGTCGGGTGCCTGTCCGGTGCCCTTGTTGATGTCCTGTTCGAGGCCGGAGGTGGTGCCGTGCGCGAACGCGGCGATGGCGAGCAGCACCACGATCGCGAGAACGCCGACCAGGAGCCGCATCAGGTCCGAGGGGCGGTGAACGCGCGCGGGAAGCAGCGGTTCGTCGCCCTCGACCTCGTCGGCGTGGACCTCGTCGCCGCAGTCGGTGCCGCGCTCGGCCTGCCGCTGCTCGTCTCCGGTGTTCTCGGGCGAGGCCGCTCCGGCCTCAGGAGTCGGCTCCGTGGCCTTCGCGTCGACGCCGTCGCTCTCAGGGCGTGACGAGGCAGCGGAGGTGCCCTCCGCGTCTTCGGGGTGCACGCCCTGCTGCCTCATGGTCTCTTCTTGATCTCGTATCACCAGTCACCGCCCGCACGATGGTGGCATGCCCGACCGACACACGGGGGCATCAGGGTGCAAATGCGGGGCGCGCAATCTGCTACAAGCGTCACTCGGCGGGAAGGAATATGCACGGTCGCCGCCGGGTCACGTTGTCGGTGGGGTGGGGCAGGATGGGGCGGATGAGCGAGGAGAGCCTTCCGGCGGACGCGCTGCCGGAGTACGCGGAGCGGGTCCTCGACGTCGCCGAGCTGATCCCGCCCGGCCGCGTCATGACGTACGGCGACATCGCCGAATGGTTGGAAGAGGGCGGCCCGCGCCAGGTGGGCCGGGTGCTGGCCCTGTACGGCGGAGCGGTTCCCTGGTGGCGCGTGATGCGCGCCGACGGCGTGCTGCTGCCCGGCCACGAACTGGACGCGCTGGCCCACTACCGCGCCGAGGGAACGCCCCTGAAGGAGGCGAGCCGGGCCTCCGCGGGGCATCTGCCACGCGTCGACATGAGACGGGCCCGGTGGGACGGCGGCGAACGCGCGGAAGGTCACACCTGACAGCTTCGGGCATGCACGGGGCCGAAGGGGACACTGAGGCCCGTACGAGGGAAACGAGGCACATCCGTGACATGCCGTACGTTCGTAGGGCACGGGACGCAGCACGGGACGCACGGGACGCGTGGGGCGTGAGGGAAGAATCGGAAGCCCCCCTTCCGTGAACGGCACCGGCGTAGCGTCGTCGGCACGTGTCCCTCTCATCACCCCGCGGTCACCGCCCTCCACGCGGCAGTCCGCCCACCCGTACGACCACCAGGACCGGCGAACCACGTGAGCTCCACTTCCTCCACCAGGCGCCTGACGCACCCCTTCGTGCGCCAGGGGGCCCGCGGTGCGTACCGGCTGGTGCGCACCTCCCCGGCCCGGGTGGATCCCCCTCGTCTTGACGCGGGACAGCGCGCGGTGGTTGACCACGGGAGCGGACCGCTGCTCGTCCTCGCCGGTCCCGGTACGGGCAAGACGACCACGCTCGTCGAATCCGTGGCCGCCCGGATCGAACGCGGCGGCGACCCGGAACGGATCCTGGTGCTCACGTTCAGCCGCAAGGCGGCTGTCGAGCTCCGCGACCGTATGGCGCTGCGCATAGGAGCCGCCCGCGCGCCCCGGGCCACCACGTTCCACTCCTTCTGCTACGCCCTGATCCGGGCCCATCAGGACAGCGACCTGTTCGTGGAGCCCCTGCGGCTGCTGTCCGGCCCCGAACAGGACGTGGCCGTGCGCGAGCTGCTGGCGGGCCAGCCCGACCTGGAGCGGCTGGGTCTCGCCCATGTGCGCTGGCCGGACGAGCTGCGCGCCTGCCTGACCACGCGCGGCTTCGCGGACGAGGTCCGCGCGGTCCTCGCCCGCAGCCGGGAACTCGGTCTCGGCCCCGACGCCCTGGAAGCCTTCGCGCGGCGCATCGGCCGCCCGGACTGGGGCGCCGCGGCCGCCTTCCTCGCCGAGTACCTCGACGTCCTCGACATGCAGGGAGTCCTCGACTACGCGGAACTGGTCCACCGCGCGGTGCTGCTCGTCCGCCGCCCCGAGGTCGCCGAGCGGCTCGCGGCGCAGTACGACGCCGTCTACGTGGACGAGTACCAGGACACCGACCCCGCGCAGGTGCGGCTGCTGCGCGGCCTCGCGGGCGGCGGGCGCACCCTCGTCGCCTTCGGCGACCCCGACCAGTCGATCTACGCCTTCCGCGGCGCCGACGTGAACGGCATCCTCGACTTCCCCGAGGCCTTTCCGCGCGTGGACGGCCGCCCGGCTCCCGTCGAGGTCCTCGGAACCTCCCGCCGCTCGGGCGCCGACCTGCTGGCCGCCACCCGCCGGCTCACCCAGCGCATGCCGCTGACCCGGCTGCCCGCGCAGAAGGTGCGTGCTCACCGCGAGCTGTCCGCGGCGCGGGACGGAGGGCAGGTCGAGGTCTACACGTACCCGACGGCCGGCACGGAACTCGACAACATCGCGGACATCCTGCGCCGCGCCCACCTGGAGGACGGCGTCCCCTGGGGAGAGATGGCCGTCCTCGTGCGCGCCGGTTCCCGCACGATCCCCACGATCCGGCGGGCGCTCACCTCCGCGGGCGTGCCTCTCGACATCGACGGCGACGATCTGCCCCTGCGGCACGAACCCGCGGTCGCGCCCCTGCTGACGGCACTGCGGGCGGTGGCCCGCGCGGAGTCGGAGACGAGTACGGACAGGTCGCCCGGTGCGGACGGGGTGTCCGGTACGGACGGGGTGTCCGGTGCGGATGCGTCGCCCGGTGAGGGTGTGGCGCCGGACGCGGAGGGGGTGCCCGGTGTGGACGGGGTGTCCGCCGGCGTCGCCGAGCCGGGGGAGGACGCGGCCGGTGTCCGCGTCGCGTCCTGGCTCGACACCGAGACCGCGCTCACGCTCCTCGCCTCGCCTCTCGCGAGCATGGACGCCGCCGACCTGCGGCGCCTGGGGCGTGCCCTGCGCGAGGAGGAGCGGGCCGGCGGAAACCTCGTACCGCCGCCGTCCGACGTCCTGCTCGCCCGCGCGCTGGCCGAGCCCGAGCGGCTCGTCGCGCACGATCCCGCGTACGCCCGAGGGGCCCAGCGCCTCGGCGCTCTGCTGCGCAGGGCGCGTGAGCGTCTCGCGGGCGGCGGAACGGCCGAGGAGGCCCTCTGGGACCTGTGGGACGGCACACCCTGGCCGCAGCGTCTGGAGCGGGCCGCCCGGCGCGGCGGCGCGGCCGGACGCAACGCCGACCGGGACCTCGACGCCGTGTGCGCGCTGTTCGCGACCGCCGAACGCGCGGAGGAGCGCACCGGCGGCCGTGGCGCCCTGAACTTCCTGGAGCAGATCGACGCCGAGGACATCGCGGCCGACACGCTCACCCGCAGGGCCGTCCGCACCGATGCCGTACGCCTGATGACCGCGCACCGCTCCAAAGGCCTGGAGTGGCGCCTCGTCGTCGTCGCGGGCGTCCAGGAAGGCCTGTGGCCGGATCTGCGCCGCCGCGGCTCCCTGCTGGAGGCCGACCGCATCGGGCGGGACGGACTCGCCGAACCCCTCACCCCCGGGGCACTCCTCTCCGAGGAACGCCGGCTGTTCTACGTTGCCGCCACACGCGCGCGGGAACGGCTCGTCGTGACGGCGGTGAAGGCACCGGCCGACGACGGCGACCAGCCCTCCCGCTTCCTGACCGAACTCGGCGTCGAACCCAAGGACGTGACCGGCCGCCCGCGCCGCCCGCTGGCCGTCGCCCCGCTGGTCGCCGAGCTGCGCGCCACCACCGTCGACCCGCGTGTCTCGGAGAACCTCAGGCAGGCCGCCGCCCGCCGCCTCGCCCGGCTCGCCGCGCTCGCCGACGAGGACGGCCGCCCGCTGGTGCCCTCCGCGCACCCCTACCGCTGGTGGGGCATGTACGAGCCGACGGAGAGCAAGGTGCCGCTGCGCGACCGCGACCAGCCCGTCGTGCTCTCCGGCAGCGCGCTCGACCAGCTCGCCAACACCTGTGCCCTGCAGTGGTTCCTCGGGCGGGAGGTGAAGGCCGACGCGCCCGCGACGGCCGCCCAGGGCTTCGGCAACGTGGTGCACGTCCTCGCCGACGAGGTCGCGTCCGGACGCACCCCCGCGGACCTCGACGTGCTCATGGAGCGCCTCGACTCCGTGTGGAACGCGCTCGCCTTCGACGCGCCCTGGAAGTCCGCGCAGGAGAAGGAGCACGCGCGCGTGGCGCTCGAACGCTTCCTGAAGTGGCATGTCATGGACCGCACGGGCCGTACACCGGTGGCCAGCGAGCACGACTTCGACGTGACGCTCGAAGCGGGCTCCTACGAAGTACGCATCCGCGGCTCCATGGACCGTGTCGAGGCCGACACCGAGGGCCGCGCCTACGTGGTCGACTTCAAGACCGGCAAGCAGGCGCCGACCGCCGCGGAGGTGACCCACCACCCGCAGCTCGCCGTCTACCAGCTCGCCGTCGGCGAGGGCGCGGTCGACGACGTCTTCGACGGTGTACGCCCCGAAGCGGGCGGTGCCGAACTCGTCCAGCTCCGCCAGGGCGCCGCCAAGAAGAACGGCGGCGAGACCCTCCCCAAGGTGCAGGCGCAGGAGCCGCTGGAGGGCGAGTGGGTCGGCGACCTGCTGGCGAACGCCGCCGGCAAGGTCCTCGACGAACGGTTCTCGCCCACGACGGGACAGCACTGCACCCACTGCTCGTTCCGGGCATCCTGCAGCGCCCGGGCGGAGGGCCGTCAGGTCGTCGAGTGAGCGGTGCCCGGGCCGGTACCGGGCCCGCCGCCGTTCCGAGCCGCACCGGGGACGCGGCGTCAGTGAGTGACGTAGAGCACCACATGCGCTGACCTGCGATTCTTTCGCCCCTGGCGGCGATGTGGCCACCGCTGTCAGTGGACGCCGCTAGCCTCTGCGACATGCCCGCCCGTATCACCGACCCCGAACAGCTCAAGGAGCTCCTCGGCATTCCGTTCACCCCGGAACAGACGGCCTGCATCACCGCTGAACCGGCCCCCCAGGTGATCGTGGCCGGAGCCGGTTCGGGCAAGACCACGGTGATGGCGGCCCGTGTGGTGTGGCTGGTCGGCACCGGGCAGGTGGCCCCCGAGCAGGTCCTCGGCCTGACGTTCACCAACAAGGCGGCGGGCGAACTCGCCGAGCGGGTCCGCAAGGCGCTCGTCAGGGCCGGAGTCACCGACCCCGACGTCATCGACCCCGACAACCCGCCGGGCGAGCCGGTCATCTCCACGTACCACGCCTTCGCGGGCCGGCTGCTGACCGACCACGGCCTGCGCATCGGGCTCGAACCGACCTCCCGGCTCCTGGCCGACGCCACCCGCTACCAGCTCGCCGCGCGCGTGCTGCGCGAGGCGCCGGGCCCGTACCCGGCGCTGACCCGTTCCTTCCCGGACCTGGTCGGCGACCTGCTGACCCTCGACTCCGAGCTCGCCGAACACCTCGTGGCGGCCGACGACCTGCGCGCGCACGACGCCGAACTGCTGCGCACCCTGGAGAGCGCGCGACTCACGAACGCGGATCTGCGCAAGGTCCCCGAGACCGCCGCGGCCCGGCGCGAACTCGCCGAGCTGGTGGGCCGCTACCGAGCGGCGAAACGAGAGCGCGACCTCCTCGACTTCGGTGATCAGATCGCCCTCTCGGCCACCCTGGCCCGCACCCGCCCCGAGGTCGGGGAGATCCTGCGGGACGAGTTCCGCGTCGTCCTGCTGGACGAGTACCAGGACACGTCGGTGGCCCAGCGCGTCCTGCTCGCCGGCCTGTTCGGCGGCGGCACCGGACACCCCGTGACCGCGGTCGGCGACCCCTGCCAGGCGATCTACGGCTGGCGCGGCGCCTCCGTCGCCAACCTCGACGACTTCCCCGAGCACTTCGCCCGCCCCGACGGCCGCCCCGCCACCCGCCAGTCGCTCAGCGAGAACCGCCGCAGCGGCGGCCGCCTCCTCGACCTCGCCAATGGCCTCGCCGAGCCGCTGCGCGCCATGCACGCGGGCGTGGAGGCCCTGCGGCCCGCCCCGGGAGCCGAGCGGGACGGCCTCGTGCGCTGCGCGCTGCTGCCCACCCACGCCGAGGAGATCGGCTGGCTCGCCGACTCGATCGCCCATCTCGTGCGCACCGGGAAGGCACCCGCCGAGATCGCCGTCCTGTGCCGCACCGCCACCGACTTCGCCGAGATCCAGGGCGCGCTCGTCGCCCGTGACATCCCCGTCGAGGTGGTGGGCCTCTCCGGTCTTCTGCACCTTCCCGAGGTGGCCGACCTCGTGGCCGTCTGCGAAGTCCTCCAGGACCCGGGGGCGAACGCCTCCCTCGTCCGGCTGCTCACCGGTCCGCGCTGGCGGATCGGCCCGCGCGACCTCGCCCTCCTCGGGCGCCGGGCCCGTCTGCTCGTGTCGCACACGCGCGTGGGGGCCGACAACGATCCGGACCGCAGGCTCGCCGCGGCGGTCGAGGGGGTCGACCCGGCCGAGGTGATATCGCTCGCCGACGCCCTCGACACGTTCCTGGAGACGCCGATCGAGGCCGCGGGGGACGACGACGGGCTGCCCTTCTCGCCGGACGCCCGTGTGCGCTTCGCACGGCTCGCCGCAGAACTGCGCGACCTGCGCCGCTCGCTGGCCGACCCCCTCATGGACGTCCTGCACCGCGTCCTCACCGTCACCGGTCTGGAGGTCGAGCTCTCCGCGTCCCCGCACGCCCTGGCAGCCCGCCGTCGCGAGACCCTGTCCAACTTCCTGGACATCGCCGCGTCCTTCGCGTCCGGCGACGGCGAGGCGAGCCTGCTGGCCTTCCTCGGCTTCCTGCGTACCGCCGCGCAGTACGAGAAGGGCCTGGACAACGCGCTGCCCGGCGGCGAGAACACCGTCAAGGTGCTCACCGCGCACAAGTCCAAGGGGCTTGAGTGGGACGTGGTGGCCGTCCCCGGCCTCGTCGACGGCACCTTCCCCAGCGGCCAGGGCCGTGAGAAGTGGACCGCCCAGGGCAAGGTCCTGCCCCACCGGCTGCGCGGCGACGCCGACACGCTGCCCGACGTCGACACCTGGGACGCCAAGGGCATCAAGGCCTTCCACGAGGCCATGAAGGCCCACCAGCACACCGAGGAACTGCGCCTCGGCTACGTCACGTTCACCCGACCCCGTTCGCTCCTGCTCGGCTCGGGCCACTGGTGGGGGCCCTCCCAGAAGCGGACGCGCGGCCCCTCGGACTTCCTGAACGCCCTCCACGACCACTGCGTCGCCGGACACGGCGAGATCGAGGTCTGGGCGGCCGAACCGGCCGAGGGCGAGGAGAACCCGGCCCTGCGCGAGGCGGCCGCCGACCACGCCTGGCCGCTGCCGCTCGACGACGCGGCCCTCGCCCGCCGCCGCGCGGCGGCGGAGACCGTGCTCGCCCACCTGGAGCGGGTCGCGTCCCACGACGAGACCCACCCGGGCGCCGACGCACACCCGTACCCGGCCGCCGTCCACGACCCCGGCTCGTACGACGACCCGGAATGGCCGCCCCCGCCCGAGGACGACATCCCGCCCTACGACGAGTACGACGCATACGACGGGTACGGCGAGGACGGCCTCCCCGAAGACGGCTTCGCCGAAGGCGACTTCCCCCGAGACGGCCTGCCCGAGGACCGCTTCCCGCACGGCCGTTCCGCTGAGAGCGCCCCGTCCGAGGGCGACGACTCGGACGGGGACTCCTGGACGGCGGAACGGCCGGGAGACCGCGCGCCCGGCCGCGGGAGCGAACGGCCCACGGTGCCGCACCAGGCCCAGGGACCCGCCGCCCGCCCGCACCCCAGGGAGAGCGGGAGCGAACGTCTCACGCCCGAGGAGGCCCGCGCCCTCGCGTCCTGGGACCGCGACCTGGACGCGCTCACCGGAGAGCTCCTGCGCGCCCGCGCGACCGTCACCCACGTGCCCCTGCCTGCCTCGCTCACCGCCTCGCAGCTCGTGCGTCTGGCCGCCGACCCGGACGGCTTCGCACAGGAGCTCGCCCGCCCCATGCCGCGCCCCCCGCAGCCCGCCGCGCGCCGGGGCACGCGCTTCCACGCCTGGATGGAGTCCCGCTTCGAGGAACTGCGGCTTCCGATGCTCGACCCCGATGACCTGCCCGGCAGCGAGGCGGAGATCGCCGACGAGCACGACCTGGAAGCCCTGAAGAACGCCTTCGAACGCAGTGCCTACGCGCACCGCACCCCGTACCGCGTCGAGGTGCCCTTCCAGCTCGCGATCGCCGGCCGGGTCGTCCGCGGCAGGATCGACGCCGTCTACAGGAACGGCGAGGGCGAGGAGACGACGTACGAGATCGTCGACTGGAAGACCGGCCACGGTCGCACGGCCGACCCGCTCCAGCTCGCGCTGTACCGCCTGGGCTGGGCCGAGCGGCAGGGAGTGCCCCTGGAGTCCGTCACGGCCACGTTCCTGTACGTCCGCGACGGCGAGGTCGTACGACCGGAGGGACTCCCGGACCGTGCCGCGCTGGAGCGACTGCTCACCGAGGACCCGGCGCGCGCACAGGACGGGGCCCCCGGGGAACCGCCGGACGAACACGCCTCCGTGGGCGGATAGGCTCAGGAACATGAGCACGCCCGTTGACAACGCCGTCAGCACCGTCCGTACGTACATCGAGACGCATAGCGCCGCCTTCCTCGACGACCTCGGTCGGTGGCTGCGCATCCCCTCGGTCTCGGCTCAGCCCGAGCACGCCGCGGACGTGGCACGCAGCGCCGACTGGCTCGCCGCCGAACTCCGCAGGACCGGCTTCCCGACCTGCGAGGTCTGGCCGACCGCGGGCGCCCCGGCGGTCTTCGCCGAATGGCCCTCCGAGGACCCCGACGCACCCACGGTCCTCGTCTACGGACACCACGACGTGCAGCCCGCCGCCCGCGAGGACGGCTGGGACACCGAACCCTTCGAGCCGGTGATCCGGGGCAACCGCCTCCACGCGCGCGGGGCCGCGGACGACAAGGGCCAGGTGTTCTTCCACACACTCGGCGTCCGGGCCCACCTCGCGGCCACCGGGCGCACCACCCCCGCCGTGCACCTCAAGCTGCTGATCGAGGGCGAGGAGGAGTCCGGATCCCCGCACTTCCGCGAGCTCGTCGAGAAGCACGCGGAGCGGCTCGCCGCCGACGCCGTGATCGTCTCCGACACCGGCATGTGGTCCGAGGACACCCCCACCGTCTGCACGGGCATGCGGGGCCTCGCCGAGTGCGAGATCGTCCTCTACGGACCAGGGCAGGACATCCACTCCGGGTCCTTCGGCGGCGCCGTGCCCAACCCCGCCACCGCGGTCGCCCGGCTGGTCGCGGCCCTGCACGACGAGCACGCGCGCGTGGCCGTGCCCGGCTTCTACGACGGGGTCACCGAACTCACCGACCGCGAGCGCGAACTCTTCGCCGAGCTGCCCTTCGACGAAGAACGATGGCTGCGCACCGCCAGGTCGACGGCCACCCACGGAGAGGCCGGTCACACCACCCTGGAGCGCGTCTGGGCCCGCCCGACGGCCGAGGTCAACGGCATCGGCGGCGGCTACCAGGGCGCGGGCAGCAAGACGATCATCCCGTCCTCGGCGATGGTGAAGCTCTCCTTCCGGCTCGTCGCCGGGCAGGACCCGGACCACATCGAGAAGGCCGTGCGCGCCTGGGCGGCCGAGCAGGTGCCCGACGGCATCCGGCACGAGATCACGTTCAGCCCGTCCACCCGCCCTTGCCTGACCCCGCTCGACCACCCCGCCCTGCAGTCCGTCGTACGCGCCATGGGCCGGGCCTTCGAGCAGCCGGTCCGCTACACCCGCGAGGGCGGCTCGGGACCGGCGGCCGACCTCCAGGAAGTCCTCGGCGCCCCGGTGCTCTTCCTGGGCATCTCCGTTCCGTCCGACGGCTGGCACGCCCCCAACGAGAAGGTCGAGATCGATCTCCTCATGAAGGGCGTCGAGACGGCCGCCTACCTGTGGGGCGACCTGGCCGAGAACTGGCGCGAGACACACTGAACAAGCCGAACCGCAGCCCCGACAGCGCACCACCGCACGCCCGCCCTGCTGAACCGCCCGTCGAGACAACCGTTCCACCGGGGGAGTTGGAAGCATCCGTGACCACCTGGACCGACCACAGCGCCGACCGTCCCATCTCGCTCACCGCTCCGAGCGGCATCGACCGGGCGGCCCATCACCGGCTCGACGAGGCCTGGCTCGCGGCCGCCTGGAGCCACCCCACGACCCGCGTCTTCGTGGTCTCCGGCGGTCAGGTGCTCATCGACGAGACGGCCGACGGCACCACCGAACTGCTGATGACGCCCTCCTTCGAGGCCCCGCTCACCGAGGCGCACCGCTACTTCCTGGGCACGGACGACGACGGGGTGAGCTACTTCGCGCTCCAGAAGGACACGCTTCCCGGCCGGATCGACCAGTCCGCCCGGCCGGCCGGCCTGCGTGAGGCCGGCCTGCTGCTGTCACCTCGTGACGCGGGTCTGATGGTGCACGCCGTCGGCCTGGAGAACTGGCAGCGCACCCACCGCTTCTGCTCCCGCTGCGGCGAGCGCACCGTCATCGCCGCCGCCGGGCACATCCGCCGCTGCCCCGCGTGCGGTGCCGAGCACTACCCGCGCACCGACCCGGCAGTGATCATGGCCGTGACGGACGACGACGACCGCATCCTGCTCGGCCGGCAGGTGCACTGGCCCGAAGGCCGCTTCTCCACGCTCGCGGGCTTCGTCGAGCCCGGCGAGTCGATCGAGCAGTCGGTGCGCCGCGAGGTCTTCGAGGAGGCCGGGGTCACGGTCGGCGAGGTCGAGTACGTCGCCAGCCAGCCCTGGCCGTTCCCCTCCAGCCTCATGCTGGGCTTCCGTGCCCGCGCCACCTCGTCGGAGATCGACGTCGACGGCGAGGAGATCGAGGAAGCCCGCTGGTTCTCCCGGGACGACCTGCGGGCCGCCTTCGAGTCCGGAGAGGTCATGCCTCCCTACGGGATCTCGATCGCGGCGCGCCTGATCGAGCTCTGGTACGGCAAGCCCCTGCCGACCCGGAACGCCCCCTGAGCGTGCCCCGGACATGACGCTGCCCCTCCGGCGAGCTCGCCGGAGGGGCATTGCCGTGCGCGCGTGAGGTCAGGCGGTGAGGGCCTGCTTCACCTGGGCGAGACTCGGGTTCGTCATGACGGCCTCGGCGCCACCGGCGGCGACCACCAGGACCGTCGGAACGGTCTGGTTGCCACCGTTCGCCTTCTCGACGAACGCCGCGGACTGCGGGTCCTGCTCGATGTTGATCTCGGTGTACGCGATGCCTTCACGGTCCATCTGGCTCTTGAGCCGACGGCAGTAGCCGCACCACGTGGTGCTGTACATCGTCACAGTGCCCTGCATGTCTCATGCGCTCCTTCACGGCTTGGGGTGCGTGGTCGCTGCCAGTGGAACGCAGGTCACCCGGTCACCATTCCCGTGGGGGGTATCGGCGCCGCGCACCGGGACGTGACGCTCGCCGCACCCCCGCCGCACCGCAGGTGAGACGGCCCGGGACGGGGGAGGGACGTGACACCGGCGGCATGGCCGAAACATGCCCTCGGCACAGGCGGCCGGGGTGACGCTCGCCGCATTCGTACGACCGCAGCCGTCTCCCTGTGGACAACCGGCTCACCCGTCTCCGCCGACCTGGCAGCATGGCTGTGTGACAGCAGCAACGCACTCCACCCTCTTCCCGCAGGTTCCGGACACGGCCGACGCGGTGCTCGACGGGCTCGACCCCGAGCAGCGCGCGGTCGCCACCGCCCTGCACGGTCCGGTGTGCGTGCTGGCGGGAGCCGGCACGGGCAAGACGCGGGCGATCACCCACCGCATCGCCTACGGGGTGCGCGCGGGGATCCTCCAGCCCTCCAGCGTGCTCGCGGTGACCTTCACCGCCCGGGCCGCGGGAGAGATGCGCGGACGGCTGCGCCAGCTCGGCGCCGGAGGTGTCCAGGCCCGCACCTTCCACTCCGCCGCGCTGCGCCAGCTCCAGTACTTCTGGCCGAAAGCCGTCGGTGGCGGACTGCCCCGGCTGGTGGACCGCAAGATCCAGCTCGTCGCGGACGCGGCGGCCGCCTGCCGTGTCCGCCTCGACCGGGGAGAGCTGCGGGACGTCACCGGCGAGATCGAGTGGTGCAAGGTCACCCAGACCATCCCCGCCGACTACGCCGCTGCCGCCGCCCGGGCCGGCCGAGAAGCGCCCCGGGACCCGGCCGAGACCGCCAAGATCTACGCGGCGTACGAGGACCTCAAGCGCGACCGCGCGGTCATCGACTTCGAGGACGTCCTGCTGCTCACGGTCGCCATCCTGCAGGACCGGCACGACATCGCCGAGCAGGTCCGCTCCCAGTACCAGCACTTCGTGGTCGACGAGTACCAGGACGTCAGCCCGCTCCAGCAGCGCCTCCTGGAGCTGTGGCTCGGCGAGCGGGACAGTCTCTGCGTGGTCGGCGACGCCAGCCAGACGATCTACTCGTTCACCGGTGCAACCCCGGACCACCTTCTCGACTTCCGCACCCGCCATCCCGGGGCCACCGTCGTCAAGCTCGTCCGCGACTACCGCTCCTCGCCCCAGGTCGTCCACCTGGCCAACGGACTGCTCTCCCAGGCCCGCGGCCGGGCCGCCGAGCACCGCCTCGAACTGATCTCCCAGCGGCCCCCGGGCGCCGAGCCCGTCTACGCCGAGTACACGGACGAGCCCGCCGAGGCCGAGGGGGCCGCCCGCCGCATCCGCGACCTCATCGCCTCGGGCGTCCCCGCCGGCGAGATCGCGATCCTGTTCCGTACGAACTCCCAGTCCGAGACCTACGAGCAGGCCCTCGCCGACGCCGGTGTGCCCTATCAGCTCCGCGGCGCCGAGCGGTTCTTCGACCGCCCCGAAGTGCGCAAGGCGGGTGCGGCGTTGCGCGCGGCGGCCCGTTTCGGCGGCAACGACTCGCTGCTCGACGACGCCGTCGACCTGCCCTCGCAGGTCCGGGCGGTGCTCTCGGGCGAGGGCTGGACGAGTGTTCCCCCGGCGGGCTCCGGCGCGGTCAGAGAGCGCTGGGAGTCGCTGGCGGCCCTGGTGAACCTGGCGCAGGACTTCGCGACCGCCAAGCCCGGCGCGACGCTCGGCGACTTGGTGGCGGAGCTCGACGAACGCGCGAGCGCCCAGCACGCCCCGACCGTCCAGGGCGTCACCCTCGCCTCCCTGCACTCCGCCAAGGGACTGGAGTGGGACGTCGTCTTCCTGGTGGGGGTCGCCGAGGGCATGATGCCGATCACCTACGCAAAGACCGACGAGCAGATCGAGGAGGAGCGCCGTCTGCTCTATGTCGGTGTCACCCGTGCCAGAGCGCACCTGTTCGTCTCCTGGGCGCTCGCCCGCTCGCCCGGAGGCCGAGCGGGCCGGCGCCCGAGCCGATTCCTCGACGGGCTGCGTCCCGGCTCCGTCGCCACTGCGGGCGGTCGCGCCGGCGCCGCCCCGGGCGGCATCGAGCGCGGTGCCGCGAGATCCGGCGTCACCGCCGAACGGCGTACGAGCCGCAGCCCCGCGCGCTGCCGGGTCTGCGGCCGGACCCTCACCGACGCCGGTGAGATGAAGCTGATGCGCTGCGACGACTGCCCCTCCGACATGGACGAGGGTCTCTACGAGCGGCTGCGCGAGTGGCGCGCGGTGCAGGCGGAGCGCAGCGGGCAGCCCGCGTTCTGCGTCTTCACCGACAGGACGCTGATGGCGATCGCGGAGACCGCGCCGGACGAGGAGGGCGAGCTCGCCCGGATCCCCGGGGTCGGTGTCCGCAAACTCAACCGTTTCGGAGCCGACGTTCTGGCCATCTGCGCAGGTCGTGAGGTCGGGGAACACGGCGAGGGCAACTGATTCAAACTCGTCGAGAAAATAGTTTGCGCATGCCCCAGCAATCCCCATAGGTTCTTAACCACGGCGGCAGCGGCCTTCTCGAAGGCCCTGGTTCCGTGCTGTACTTAATAACCGTCGGACCGGTTCGCGCCGGTCCCCCAAGACGCCGAGAGGAGGCGATTCCAGTGATCAGCATCGACACCAGCTCCATCAACACCGTGAAAATGACCGATCCCTCGGTCGTCGTCTCCACGTGCTCGCTCGGCGTCTCGAACCTGGGCACCGGTCTGTCCGGCATCAGCGCCGTCCGGCCGGCGTCCTCCGTGTCTCTCGTGGGTCTTCCCATTCGTGAGCGCAATGAGCGACCGACCCAGGCACTGGAAGCGGCAGTAGTGGCAGAGGCACATGCCTATGCCTTTGCGGCAGCCGGTGCCGGATCCCTGAAGCAGACGCAGCAGCACCACACGATGTGGGCCTTCCGTGGGCCTGAACCCTGGAGTGATCCAGCCTGATTCACCATCAGGCCGGCGCCTTCAGGGCCGCGGAACCCCACCCGGGATCCGCGGCCCTTCTGTTTGTCCCCGACCGGGGACGACAGAGCGAAGGGGCCTCGGGACAAGAAAAGAACCCGGTACCAGCCGCCAACCGGCCGACCCCGGCCGGCACGACCAGACGAGGAAGACGAACCGTGCAACTCGAAGCGCACGCCCCGTCCGTACCGCCTTCCGAAACGATCCCCCCGCCCGGCCTCACGGAGGACTCCACCTTGATCCCCCTCACCGCGCTCACCGCGCTCGACGACGCCATCGAGAACCTCGGCGTACCCGTCCCCTGCCGTTCGTACGACCCGGAGGTCTTCTTCGCCGAGTCGCCGGCCGACGTCGAGTACGCCAAGTCTCTCTGCCGCACTTGCCCGCTGATGGAGGCCTGCCTCGCCGGCGCCAAGGAGCGGCGTGAGCCCTGGGGCGTCTGGGGTGGCGAGCTCTTCGTCCAGGGTGTCGTCGTGGCCCGCAAGCGGCCGCGTGGCCGCCCGCGCAAGAACCCGGTTGCGGCATGAACATCCGAGGAACGATCGACCGCCCCCTGACGCACGACCCCAAGAAACAGGCCCCGATGAAGCCGTCCACGAGCGAGCCCGCAGGCTCCGCCACCACAGACTTCGCCACCACCGGCGCGAACGACTCGCGTCAGAACAGGACCCGAGAGATGCAACTCATCCCAGAAGCCTTGGCTCGTGCGCATATGCACGAGCGACTGCACCAGGCCGAGCGGGAACGGCAGGCCGTGCGCCTGGCCGCCGCTCGCCGCATGCAGCGCCGGGCCGAGCGCGCTTCGATGCGAGCCCGGCGCGCGCTGGCCATGGCGGTCATGCAGTAATCGACGCCCAGCGTCGTAGCAGCCGTTGCAGTCGCAGCACACACAGGCAGGAAGTCGCGGGGGCCGGTCCGAACGGACCGGGGAGAACATCACGGCGTTCTCCAGGAGTTCGGCGAGCATGAGGGTCAGATCGCCGACGATGTCGGGGACGACGACGACATCGCCCTCGGC
>NZ_JBSFZS010000097.1:0-30941 GCF_053600395.1 Streptomyces sp. NPDC005070
CTCGACGACGCGAGGAAGGCGGCCGAGGACGCTTCGTCCGGCGGCACGACGGCACCCGACGCGCGGACGGGCGAACCGCCCCACGGGCCTCCTCGCCGGGACGCAGTGCCGGCCCCGGCCCCCGACAGCCCCACAACCCCCACAGCGCACCCACGACCGGAAGGAGAGGGAGCATGAGCCGTACCGTCATCCGGGGTGGTCTCGTCATCACCGCGTCCGACGAGATCCACGCCGACGTCCTGATCGAGGACGGCCGGATCGCCGCCCTCGCCGCGACGGGCACGCCCGCGGCCCAGTCGTGGACGGCCGAGCGCGCCATAGACGCCACCGGCAAGTACGTGATCCCGGGCGGCGTCGACGCCCACACCCACATGGAGCTGCCCTTCGGCGGCACCTTCGCCTCCGACACCTTCGAGACCGGCACCCGGGCCGCGGCCTGGGGCGGCACCACCACCATCATCGACTTCGCCGTCCAGAGCGTCGGCCGCTCCCTGCGCGAGGGTCTCGACGCCTGGAACGCCAAGGCGGACGGCAACTGCGCCATCGACTACGGCTTCCACATGATCGTCTCCGACGTGAACCAGGAGACGCTCAAGGAGATGGATCTGCTGGTCGAGGAGGGCGTCACCTCCTTCAAGCAGTTCATGGCCTACCCGGGCGTCTTCTACAGCGACGACGGCCAGATCCTGCGCGCCATGCAGCGCTCCGCCGAGAACGGCGGCCTGATCATGATGCACGCCGAGAACGGCATCGCGATCGACGTCCTCGTCGAACAGGCGCTGGCCCGGGGCGAGACCGACCCGCGCTTCCACGGGGAGGTGCGCAAGGCGTTGCTGGAGGCCGAGGCCACCCACCGCGCGATCAAGCTCGCCCAGGTCGCGGGCGCCCCGCTGTACGTCGTGCACGTCTCGGCGACCGAGGCCGTCGCCGAGATCGCCCGAGCGCGCGACGAGGGCCTGAACGTCTTCGGCGAGACCTGCCCCCAGTACCTGTTCCTGTCGACCGACAACCTCGCGGAACCGGACTTCGAGGGCGCGAAGTACGTGTGCAGCACGCCCCTTCGCCCCAAGGAGCACCAGGCGGCCCTGTGGCGCGGCCTGCGCACCAACGACCTCCAGGTCGTCTCGACGGACCACTGCCCGTTCTGCTTCACCGGCCAGAAGGAACTCGGCCGCGGCGACTTCTCGAAGATCCCGAACGGGCTTCCGGGCGTCGAGAACCGCATGGACCTGCTCCACCAGGCCGTCGTCGACGGGCACATCTCCCGCCGCCGCTGGATCGAGATCGCCTGCGCCACACCGGCCCGGATGTTCGGCTTGTACCCGAAGAAGGGGACCATCGCGCCCGGCGCCGACGCCGACATCGTCATCTACGACCCGCGCGCCGAGCAGGTCCTGTCGGTCGAGACCCACCACATGAACGTCGACTACTCGGCGTACGAGGGCAAGCACGTCACCGGACGGGTCGAGACGGTGCTCTCGCGCGGCGAAATGGTCGTCACCGACCGGGAGTTCACCGGGCGGGCGGGCCACGGCGTCTACACCCCCCGTTCCACCTGTCAGTACCTTCTCTGAGCGACCAGGAGTGGCGCCATGGACTTCGGACTCGTCCTGCAGACAGACCCCCCGGCCTCCCGTGTCATCGACCTGATGAAGCGGGCCGAGGCCAACGGCTTCACGCACGGCTGGACCTTCGACTCGGCCGTGCTCTGGCAGGAACCCTTTGTGATCTACAGTCAGATTCTCGCGAACACCGAGAGGCTGACCGTCGGCCCGATGGTCACCAACCCGGGCACCCGCACCTGGGAGGTCACCGCCTCCACCTTCGCGACACTCAACGACATGTACGGCAACCGCACGGTGTGCGGCATCGGGCGCGGCGACTCGGCGATGCGTGTCGCCGGACGCAAGCCCAACACCCTGGCCCGGATCAGCGACGCGATGAAGGTCATCCGCGCCCTCGCCCGGGGCGACGAGGCCGACCTCGGCGGTACGGTCGTCAGGTTCCCCTGGGTGAGCCCGGGTGCCGAACTGCCGGTCTGGATGGCCGCGTACGGCCCGAAGGCGCTGAAGATGACGGGCGAGGAGGCCGACGGCTTCATCCTCCAGCTCGCCGACCTCTACCTCACCGAGTACATGGTCAAGGCCGTGAAGGACGCGGCGGCCGGAGCCGGGCGTGACCCCGCCGAGGTGAAGATCTGCGTGGCGGCGCCCGCGTACATCACCGAGGACGACTCGCCCGAGGCGCTCGCCCACGCACGCGAGCAGTGCCGCTGGTTCGGCGGCATGGTGGGCAACCACGTGGCCGACCTGGTCTCCAAGTACGGCGAGCACTCGGCGGCCGTACCCGACGAACTCACGGACTACATCAAGGCCCGTGAGGGCTACGACTACTCCCACCACGGACGGGCCGACAACCCCGACACCGCGTTCGTGCCCGACGAGATCGTCGACCGGTTCTGTCTGATCGGACCCGCCGAGCGGCACATCGAGAAACTGAACGCGCTGCGCGCGCTGGGCGTCGACCAGTTCGCCGTCTACGACATGCACGACGCCCAGGAAGCCACGATCGACGCGTACGGAGCGCGGGTCATCCCCGGCATCAACGGGCGCTGACCGAAGGTCAATTCACTCAGTCTCCCCTTCCCGCCGTCCCGGGAAGGGGATCAGGGCGCACTGTGCGCACCCCCCCGAGTCGTCCCCCGCACGGCCTTTCCCGTCACTCCTCATTGATTGGCCTGCTCATGACAGAAATAGTCTCCCCGGGCGTCCCGCCCGCCGGACAAGTCACGCTCCCCGACGGCCGGGTGGAGATCGCACCCGACGCCCCCGCGCCCACCGGTCCCTACGCCAACGAGGACCTGCTCCCGGTTCCGGTCGAAAGGCGCACCTGGACCACGTACAACTTCTCGGCCCTGTGGGTCGGGATGGCCCACAACACCGCTTCCTGGACGCTGGCTTCGGGCCTGATCGCCGTCGGCATGGACTGGAAGCAGGCCGTCCTCACCATCGCGCTCGCCAACCTGATCGTGCTGGTCCCGATGCTGCTCACCGGGCACGCGGGACCGAAGTACGGCATTCCCTTCCCCGTCTTCGCCCGTGCCTCCTTCGGGGTCCGCGGGGCCAACCTCCCCGCTGTCGTGCGGGCGTTGGTGGCGTGCGGCTGGTTCGGCATCCAGACCTGGATCGGCGGCGAGGCGATCTACTTCCTCGCGGGCAAGCTCTTCGGGGACGGCTGGGCCAACGCCTCCGAGATCGGCGGCCACGCCTGGACCATGTGGCTGTCGTTCGCCGTCTTCTGGGTGCTCCAGGTCGCCATCATCTACCGGGGGATGGAGACGATCCGCCGGTTCGAGAACTGGGCCGCGCCGTTCGTGCTCGTCGGCGCCGGCGTGATGCTGTGGTGGATGAGCGACAAGGCGGGCGGCTTCGGGCCGCTGCTCGACCAGCCGTCGAAGCTCGGCTGGGGCGGGGACTTCTGGAAGCTGTTCTGGCCCTCGCTGATGGGCATGATCGGTTTCTGGTCGACCCTGTCGCTGAACATCCCGGACTTCACCCGGTACGGCAGGAGCCAGAAGGCGCAGACCATCGGACAGGCCCTGGGGCTGCCCACCACCATGACGCTCTTCGCCTTCCTGTCCGTCATGGTCACCTCGGGTTCGCAGGCCGTGTACGGCAAGGCGGTCTGGGACCCGGTCCAGCTCGCCGCCAAGGCGGACAACGTCGTCGGCATCCTCTTCGCACTGGTCACCGTGCTGGTCGCGACCCTCTCGGTGAACATCGCGGCGAACCTGGTCTCCCCGGCCTTCGACTTCTCCAACATCGCACCGCGAAAGATCAACTTCCGGACCGGTGCGCTCGCCACCTGTGTCCTCGGCGTGCTGATCTTCCCGTGGAAGCTGTACTCGGACCCGCAGGGCTACATCTTCACCTGGCTCGGGCTGGTCGGCGGTCTGCTGGGGACGGTCGCCGGCATCCTCATCGCCGACTACTGGATCCTGCGCCGCACCAGGCTCGACCTCGCCGACCTGTACCGCACGGGCGGCCGGTACTGGTACGACGGCGGCTGGAACTGGCGGGCCGTGGTCGCCTTCGTCACCGGCGGCGTCCTGGCCGTCGGCGGCGCGGACTTCCATCCCCTGATCGACGGACGGCCCGTCCCGGCACTGGAGTCGCTCGCCGACTACGGATGGGCGGTCGGCCTCGGCACCTCGATGGTGCTGTACCTGGTCCTGATGCTGGCGCGCGGAAAGGACGCCGTCGCGGACTGACCGCGAACCGGCCGCGGGCCGCATGGCTCCTGCGGACCGGCCGCGGCGACCGGAGGACGGTCAGCTCTTCTGGCTCTGGCCGTCCTTCAGCGCCGCCAGCGCTTCCTTGGCCGCCTTGATGGCACCCTTGTTGATCTCGTCGGTGCCGGGCGCCTTCTTGGTCTCGAAGTCGCTGCCGTTGTAGGTGACGACCACCAGAGCGTTGGACGCCCGGATGATCACGACGCCCTCACGGGTCTCCTGCTTGTCCTCGGTGCTGAGGTTGACCACGGAGTAGGCGGAGTCGCCGACGCCGGGTACCGCACCGCCGCCGCTCTTGTCGGCGACACGATCCTTGTAGGCCTTCTCCGCCGCGGCGTTCGAGTCCTTGATCTCGTACGAGACGTCGAGCCAGCGGTAGTCGAAGCCCTTCAGGGCGTTCCACGAGCAGGTGCGGCGCACCGCCTTGTCGGTCGACGCGATCTCCTGGCCTGCCGTCTTGGCGCCGGGGACCAGGGACTTGATCGTCGCGACCTGGACTCCGCCACAGGGGGCGGGCGATGCGGCGAACGTCTTGACGGCAGCCGAGGCCGAAGGGGCCGACGACGCGTCCGGTGTTTGTTTCTGTGTCGATTTGTCCTCGGCGTTGGGGGTCGCTTCGGACGGGCCGGTCGCCAGGGCCCAGCCCGCGGAGGCGAGCAGAGCGACAGGCAGCAGGCGCGCGGCGAGCGCGAGCGGCAGAGGAAGAGAACCCAAAGCGCACTTCTCGTGGGGGATGGTGCGGAGGAGTCCGCACTGCGGACGGGACGCCAGTGTCACATGAGACGCCGTGGTGCGGAAGGGTCGACCGGCGTCATGCCCGTGTGATGACGGTGACTCACCTTGGCGCCGATTGGCCGATGCTGAGGCAAGATGTCTGTTTTGTTCGATCCGGTGATCGCCGTTTTGTTCCTGTCGAGTCGCGCGACGATCGGTCCGTACCCGGATCCGGGGGAGCCGGGAGGTGTGTCCCGACCGTGCGAGGCTGCGGCCGCCCTGCCATGGCACGCCTCCAACTGGCCCTGTTCTCAGGCGAGTCGGGCCCCGGTGCGCATGCGAGGGCAGGCGGAGCGATGCCCTCCGCGGAGCTTTCGTGTCATGATCGGCCCATGATCGCGACGAACCGGCGCCGCGCCGGCGCGGCGGCCCCCGCCGGCCCGCCGGCCCGGTCCGAAGTCCCCACCGTCTCCTTACCCGCGCGCGGCACTCCGTCCCGTGCCGCCGTCCTCCGGGAGAAGTGGGCGCGCCCGGTCCTGCTCCTCTGTCTGGTCGCGACGGCCGCCACGGGGTGCGGGCTGTCCGCCGAGATCGACCGTGAGCGAGACCCCGGACGGACCTCCGTCCCGGACCCCGTCCCGAGCGTCGTCGGCACCGACGCCGCTCACCTCCCGGACCCGTCCGGGACCCCCGGTGACTCTCTCGTCATCGAGCTGCCCGAGCCCGACCCCGTGCCGACGGCGCAGGGCCCCTGCCCGTCGTCCGGCCTGCGCCTCGAAACCGGTCCCGTCGACGCGGCCATGGGCCTGCGCGGGATGACCCTGACCCTCACCGTCTGCGGCAAGCACCCGTACAAGGTGAACGGCCGCCCGGCCGTCGTCCACGTCCTCGACACGGACGGTGCCCCGATCACGGGTGTGCGCGCCGTGGCGGGGACGGACAAGGTGCCCATGGCGCCCGCCGACCCGGGTCCCGAGCCCTTCACGCTCCACCCGGGCGAGAGCGCGCGGGCCTCCCTGTACTGGCGGATGGCGGCCGAGGACGGCGTGTATCTGCGGGTCGCGCCGCAGCAGGGGCAGCCGGCCGTCACCCTCCGGCTGCCGGACCCCCTCGACATCGGTCCCGAGAACACCCTGGGGACCACGGCCTGGGCGCCCGTGCCCTGATCCCCCGCCCGCCCTGCCGTCCGGGCCGGCGCGGATGCCATAGTCGGGACCGAGGCCGATCGCTCCGTACCGTGAGGTGGCAGGCATGTTCACGACCCGACCCACCCTCCAGGGCACTTTCGGGATGGTGTCCTCCACCCACTGGCTCGCCTCGCAGTCCGCGATGGCCGTCCTGGAGGACGGCGGCAACGCCTACGACGCCGCCGTCGCGGCCGGTTTCGTCCTGCACGTCGTGGAACCCCACCTCAACGGACCCGCGGGCGAGGTCCCCATCATCCTGGCCCCCGCGGACGGACCCGTGCGGGTGCTGTGCGGGCAGGGCGTCGCGCCCGCCGGAGCGACGATCGCCCACTACAGGAGCCTCGGTCTGGAACTCGTACCCGGCACCGGCCCGCTCGCCGCCGCCGTGCCGGGCGCGTTCGACGCCTGGATGCTGCTGCTCCGCGACCACGGCACCAAACCGCTCGCCGACGTCCTGAAGTACGCCATCGGATACGCCGAGGACGGGCACGCGCCCGTGGAACGCGTCGGCGAGACGGTGGACGCCGTACGCGCGCTCTTCGAGACGGAGTGGACCTCCTCGGCCGAGGTGTACCTGCCCGGCGGCCGGTCACCGCGCCCCGGCGAACTGTTCCGCAACCCGGCCCTCGCCGCGACGTGGCGACGGCTGCTCGACGAGGTCTCCGGCGCGGGGGACCGGGTGGCCGAGATCGACGCGGCACGGGAGGTGTGGCGCTCCGGATTCATCGCCGAGGCCCTGGTCCGGCAGGCCCGGCGGCCCACCATGGACACCAGCGGCGAGCGGCACGCCGGCACCCTGACGGCCGCGGACCTGGCCGGCTGGTCCGCGACCTACGAGGCCCCGGCGACGTACGACTGGCGCGGCTGGACCCTGTGCAAGGCGGGCCCCTGGAGCCAGGGCCCCGTCCTGCTCCAGCAGCTCGCCCTGCTCCCGCCCGAACTGCCCCACTACGGGTCCGCCGAGTACGTTCACCTGCTCGTCGAGGGCTGCAAGCTCGCCATGGCCGACCGGGAGGCCTGGTACGGCGACGCGGCCGAGGTGCCGCTCGGCGAGCTGCTGTCGGAGTCCTACAACGCGGCCCGCCGGGCACTCGTCGGGGACAAGGCGTCGTACGAACTGCGTCCCGGCGGTCCGGGCGGCCGCGCACCGCGGCTGAGCGGCCACGCGCGCGTGGCGGCCGCCGACGAGCCGGGCTTCGACGCGCTCGCGGTGCCGGGCGCCGGTGAGCCGACCATGGCCCGTGCGGCGGCGGAACCCGAGGTGGCACCCGACGGAGGCACCCGGGGCGACACCTGCCACCTGGATGTCGTCGACCGCTGGGGCAACATGGTCGCCGCCACGCCCAGCGGCGGCTGGCTCCAGTCCAACCCGGTCGTCCCGGAACTCGGCTTCCCGCTCGGCACCCGGCTCCAGATGGCCTGGCTGGAGGAGGGGCTGCCCAATTCCCTGACCCCGGGCCGTCGGCCGCGCACCACCTTGACGCCCTCCCTGGCGCTGCGCGACGGCGTCCCCGTCCTGGCGTTCGGCACCCCCGGCGGCGACCAGCAGGACCAGTGGCAGACGCACTTCTTCCTGTCCGTGGCGCTGCGCCCCGAGGTGCGCGGCGGACTCGATCTCCAGGGCGCGATCGACGCCCCGAACTGGCACAACGACAGCTTTCCCGGCTCCTTCCACCCGCGCGGCATGCGTCCGGGCAGCCTCACCGTCGAGTCCCGCACGGGCGAGGAGGTCGTCGAGGAACTGCGCCGCCGGGGTCATGACGTCACGGTCGCGGAGGCCTGGTCCGAGGGGCGGCTGTGCGCGGTGGCCCGCGATCCGGGGACCGGGATCCTGTCGGCGGCGGCCAACGCGCGGGGGATGCAGGGATACGCGGTCGGCCGCTGAGGCCCCTCCCGCGATGGGCGCGACGAACCGCAGTGATGATCGCGCCGCCCTGGGAATTCATGGTGATTCCACCTGGAGTACCCCGGAGGGGTGAGGATTGTCAGCGAGGCGTGTTGTCATGGAGCCATGATCGAAGACATCGAAACCATCGACGAGTTTCTCGCACACCGCGCGGCCGACGTGGAAGACGCCGTCCGCAAGGCCGCCGCCGCGGAGATCATGCCCCGGTTCCGGCAGCTCTCCGCGGACGAGATCGACCAGAAGTCCGGCCCGCACGACCTCGTGACGGACGCCGACCGCCTGGCCGAGAAGTACCTCACCGAGGCCCTCACCGCACTGCTGCCCGGCTCGGTCGTGGTCGGCGAGGAGGCGGTGCACGCCGACCCCGCGACCTACGAGGCGATCGGGGGCACGGCGCCCGTATGGATCGTCGACCCCGTCGACGGCACCCGGCAGTTCGTGCACGGCGACCCCGGGTTCTGCACCCTGGTCGCGCTCGTGCTGTACGGCGTGGTGCGCGCCTCTTGGACGTACGCGCCCGCGCGCGGAGAGTTCGCCACCGCGATCCGAGGGCGAGGAGCCGTGCTCGACGGCGTGCCGCTGCGCTCCGGATCGCCCGCGCCGGGCCGTGACCTCGACATCGCGACCTCGCACCCGGACTACACCACGGACGATCAGAAGCGCGCCCTCCTCGGACTGTGGACCGAGGGTGTCGTCCCGCGCCCGTGCGGCTCGGCGGGCCTGGAGTATCTGGCCATAGCCCGCGGCGAGTTGGACGCGGTGGCATTCAGCTGGGAGGCGGCTTGGGATCATGCCGCGGGGCTCCTTCTGGTCGAGGAGGCGGGCGGCGCCCATCTGACGCTCAGTGGCGAGCCGTTCCGCGTCACCGGGGGCAACGCGCTGCCGTTCACGGCGGCCCGGGACGAGGCCACGGCCCGCCGGGTGACCGCCCTGCTGACGGCACAGCCGGAGTGGATGGCGGCCCGCGCCTGAGCGCGAGCTCCACGGCCGCGCCCGAGCGCGAACCACGGCCCGTGCCTGAGCCGACCTCTACGGCCCGTGCCTGAGCCGACCTCTACGGCCCGTGCCCGAGCCGAGTCCCACGGCCCGCGCGGGTCCGTTTCCTCGTGGCGGCCGGCGCACGGCACAGGGGCGTTTCGGCCCAACGCCCCGTGCCGTCAAGGCTGTCAGTCCTCCGGCATATCCTGATGTCCAGTGGCCGTCGGCTGACAAAGGAGTCCGAAGGTGCCGTCGATGCTCGATGCGGTCGTGGTGGGTGCGGGGCCGAACGGACTGACGGCTGCCGTGGAGCTGGCCCGCAGGGGCTTCTCCGTGGCCGTGTTCGAGGCCCGTGACACGGTGGGCGGGGGATCGCGCACCGAGGAGCTGACCCTGCCCGGATTCCGGCACGATCCGTGTGCGGCGGCGCATCCGCTCGGTATCAATTCACCCGCCTTCCGCGCGATGCCCCTGGAGCGGTACGGCCTGGAGTGGCTGCACGCGGAGCTCCCGATGGCGCACCCGTTCCCGGACGGCTCGGCGGCGGTGCTCGCGCGGTCCGTGGCCGAGACGGCGGCCTCCTTCGGGCCGCGGGACGCGGGCGCCTACCGCAGGCTCGTCGCGCCGTTCCTGAGCAAGTGGGACACCCTGGCGCACGACTTCATGTCGCTGCCGCTGACCGCGCTGCCCCGGGACCCCGTCACCCTCGCCCGCTTCGGCCTGGCCGGCCTGCCGCCGTCGACCTGGCTGATGCGCCGCTTCCGCGACGAGCGGGCCAGAGCCCTGTTCGCCGGTCTGGTGGCGCACGCCATCGCGCCGCTGGAGGGAATCGGCACGGGCGCCGTCGGCCTGGTCTTCGCGCTGGCCGCGCACGCCCGGGGATGGCCCGTCGCGCGCGGCGGCTCCCAGTCCATCGCGGACGCGCTCACCGCCTACCTGAAGGACCTCGGCGGCACGGTCCACACCGACTACGAGGTCAAGCGCCTGGACGACCTGCCGCCCGCGCGGGCGTACGTCTTCGACACCTCGCCCAAGGCCCTGGCCCGCATCGCGGGGTTCGGGCGGTACTACGAGGGCTATCGGTACGGAGCGGGCGCTTTCAAGATCGACTATGCGCTGGACGGGCCCGTGCCCTGGACCGCCGAGCAGGCCCGCGTCGCCGGGACGGTCCAGGTCGGGGCGAGCCGGGCCGAGATCGGCACCGCGCTGCGGGCGGCCTCGCGCGAGGGCCGGGCGCCCGACGCGCCGTTCCTGATCACGGTGCAGCCGAGCGTCGTGGACCCCTCCCGCGCCCCCGAGGGCAAGCAGGTCTTCTGGGCCTACGGCCATGTCCCGAACGGCTGGACCGGAGACCTCACCGACGCGATCGAGCGCCAGCTCGAACGGTTCGCGCCGGGCTTCCGCGACCGGGTCCTGGCCCGCGCGACCGCCGGACCGCCCGTGCTCGCCGCCCGCAACGCCAACTACGTGGGCGGGGACATCGCCTGCGGCGCCGCCTCCGGACTCCAGCTCATGCTGCGCCCCAGGCTGTCCCTGTCCCCGTACAGCACCCCGCATCCCGCCGTCTTCCTGTGCTCCTCGGCCACCCCGCCCGGTCCCGGAGTGCACGGGATGTCGGGGCACAACGCGGCGAAGGCCGTCTGGAGGAGGCTGAGAGAGTCATGACCACGATCACGCTGGTGCAGGGCGACATCACCCGGCAGAGCGTCGACGCCGTCGTCAACGCGGCGAACTCCTCGCTGCTCGGCGGCGGAGGCGTCGACGGAGCCATTCACCGCCGCGGCGGACCCGCCGTGCTCGCCGAGTGCCGCAAGCTGCGGGCCGGCCACTACGGCAAGGGCCTGCCGACCGGCCGGGCGGTCGCCACGACCGCGGGCGACCTCGACGCCCGCTGGGTGATCCACACCGTGGGTCCCCGCTACTCCCAGGAGGACGACCGCTCGGAGCTGCTGGCGTCCTGCTACCGGGAGTCGCTGAAGGCCGCCGACGAGCTCGGAGCCCGTACGGTCGCCTTCCCCGCCGTCTCCGCGGGCATCTACGGCTGGCCGATGGACGACGCGGCGCGCATCGCGGTGGAGACCGTCCGGGCCGCCGAGACCGATGTCGAGGAGGTCCGCTTCGTCCTCTTCGACGAGCGGGCGTACGACGCGTTCGCCGGGCAACTGCGATGAGGCGCCGGACGCCGCGGGCCGCGGGCTGAGCGGACCGGGGGCACCGGGGCCGGTCGCTGGTGCGGCCGGGGTGCCCCGGTCACCGTTCGAGGCGCCGGGCCTGCCGCGTCCGGCAGACCGGTGGGCGGTGTCATGCGTGCGGGCCGGTCGTATCGCCCGGTCACAGGTGCAGTTCGACCACCAGTGGCCGGTGGTCCGAGACAGGGGTGCTCGGCGCGTGAGCTCCGGAGGCCGCGCCCGCCGCGATCCCGCCGGCCAGCACATGGTCGAGCTGGACGAGGGGACGGTGGGCCGGGTAGGTGGGTGTACGGGCCAGATCCCGCCAGCCGCGCGGCACCGGCGGGGTGCCACCGGGTCCTCTCCGGGTGCCGCGGACCGGTCCGGCGGGCCCGAGGACCGTCCGCGGAAGCGCGCCGGGCAGATTGAAGTCGCCGAGAAGCACCCGGGGTCCGGGCAGGTCGGCGATCCAGGCGCGGACGGCGAGCAACTGGAGCACGTTCCAGCCGGGCACGAATGACAGGTGCAGCGCCACCACGGTGAACGGCCCCCGCCTTCCCTCCAGCACGGCGGCCAGCGCGGCCCGCGGCTGGTCCGTGGACAGGGTGAGTCCCCGGCGCCCGGGTGTCCGCAGCGGCATGGGGACCGGTGCCGGCGCGAGCCGGCGCGCCCTCCAGTGCCGTACGGGCAGCCGGGACAGCAGGGCGATGCCGTGCGAGGGGACGCCGTCGCCCGCCTCGGCCTCGCGCGGCCCGTACACCCGCAGACCGGGTACGGACGGTTCCGGGACCCAGCCGCCGCCCGCCTTCGCCATGCCGTGGAAGGCGGACGCGTAACGCCAGTGCGGCGCGCCCGACCCCGCGGCCGAGGCGGACGCCTGGTCCACCCCGCCCGAGCGTTCCTGCAGCCGGTCCACTTCCTGCAGTGCCACCACGTCGGCGTCGAGTGACGCGACGGCCTCCACGAGCGGCAGCTCCGGGCCGCCCACGGTCCGGACGGACACGGGTCCACCGTCCACCAACGTCTGTCCGTGCAGCACGTTGAACGTCGCGAACCGCACCCGCCCGGAGCGAGGGGCGCCCGGATCAGCCGTCTCGGAAGGTGTCATGACCGCGACCGTACCCGCCGGCACCGCCGAACGGTGGCCGGTCCTTCCGGCGGGGCGGGCGCTGCTGCTGATGGCGCGGGTCACCGGCGGGCGGCGCCGTCGGCCCGGTGGTGTCACCGGCGGGCGAAGGCCCCGCCGGGCCGGGTCACAGACCGGGCCGGGTCACAGACCGGGCCGGGTCACAGACCGGGCCGGGTCACAGACCGGGCAGGGTCTGTGACAGCAGGCGCAGCAGGTCGCCCGTGGCGTCGGCCGCGCCCAGCGCGGGCAGGGCGCCGAGCGCGAGTACGGCCGCGCCGACGGACCGCACGACGGGCGGGGGAGCGGTCTGCAGGGCCGCGATGCGGCGGGTGACGGCGTGCTCGGAGAAGTGCAGGGCGCATCCGGTGCGGGCGCGCTGGGAGACGAGGGCGGCGCGGGCCAGCGCGCGGGCCGTCGTGTTCCGGTCGCCGACGGTGCTCGCGGCCTCCTCGTCGGCCCACCGTTCCAGCAGGAAGGCCACGGTGTCGCGGACGGGCACGAGCAGCGGGTTCGCCGCCGCGGCCAGGGCCACGACGGTCGACAGCGCCGCGTGGCGGTGCGTCAGGTGAGCGCGCTCGTGGGCGAGCAGAACCCGTCGTTCGGCGGGCTCCAGCGCGCCGAGCATCGCGACCGTGACCAGGATCCGGCCCGGCTTGCCGGGGATCGCGAAGGCGTGCGGTGTCGGCGAGGCGGCGACGACGAGCTCGCTGTCCGGTGGGTGCCCCTCGCAGAGCCTGAGCAGGACCCTGCGGGTCGCCTTGTGCGCCCGTACGACATGAAGGAGCCGGCGGGCGATCACGGCGAGGGCGGCGACGGCCAGCACGGCGACGGTCTCCGGAACGGGCTCGGGCAGTACCCGGCCCTCCTCGCCCGCCTCGGCGATCACCGCGGGCGCCTGGTCGATCAGCGTGGCCCCGAGCAGCAGCAGCGCCCAGGTGGACGCGGCCGCGGTCAGCGCGGCGGCCGCGACCAGGACGCGGGCGGCCAGAGCGGGCGACACCCGCCTGCCGACCAGCGGGGCGACCGAGGTCAGGAGCAGCGCGAGGACGAGGGGAACGTAGACGTCGATCCTCAAAGCCCTTTCCCTCCCAGGAGATCGCGCAGGGCTTCCTCCTCCTGGCGGCTGAGACCGGTGACGAACTGCTGGAGGGCCGCGATCGGGTCGGGTCCGCGGTCGAGGGCCTCGTGCATGGCCTCCGCCGTCAGCTCGGCCGCGTTCTTGGCGGGGCGGTACGCGCCGCGCCGGCCGTCAACATCCCGGAGCACGAGGCCCTTGTCGTACAGACGTTTCAGGATGGTGTGCACGGTGTTGTAGGCGAGGCCGCCGCCGATCTCGGCCTGGATCTCGGCGGGCGTCAGGGCGTCGTCGGTGGCCCACAGGGCGGCGAGGACCTCGCTCTCCAGCTCGCCCGCGCTGCGCCGTTCCGCCCTTCCGTGGGGCCCTGTGCCAGCCATGCCCGTCACCTTACAGCGCGTAGTCGACCCCGGAACGGTGCCGGTCCGGGGGGTGGACCAGGGGTGTGGACCAGGGATGCGCGAGGTCGCGTATCACTCCCGGATGCCCCTCGAACGCCTGTCCCGTTCGGCGCCTTCTTCCGGTGGGCGGTAGTTTGTCCGTGATTTCCCGGCTCCCGGCCTTGCCCTACGTCTTGTAGGGTGAAGTAACCCTACAGCGTGTAGGGCTGAAGGGTGGACGATGGCGAAGACCCTGAACGTCCCGCTCATCGGCGTCCGGCGGCCCGGACCGCCGGACAGGACGGCCCGGGTGTCCCGGAGGCCCGGTGACCTGGGCCTGCTCGCGCTGGTCGCGGCCGCCTTCGCCCTGGCCCAACTGGTCCTCGTGCACCCGCAGACGGGACTCGGCTGGGACGAGACCGTCTACGTCAGCCAGGTCTCCCCGCATGCCCCCGCGGCGTTCTTCAGCGCACCACGGGCCCGCGGAATCTCCCTGCTCGCCGCTCCGGTGGCCTCCTGGTCCTCCTCCACCACCCTGCTGCGGATCTACCTCGCCCTGCTCTCCGGGCTCGGTCTGTTCGTGGCCCTGCGCGTCTGGCGCGGACTGTTCCCGGCGCGGGTCCTCGCCCTGGCGGGCGCCCTGTTCGCGACGCTCTGGGTGACCGTCTTCTACGGCCCGCAGGTCATGCCCAACTACTGGGTGGCGATCGGCGGCCTGGCCTGCGTCGGGTGCTTCGTCCGGGCCCAGGCGGGCGGCCGCGACCGGGCGGCACTGTGGGGGGCCGGACTGAGTGCCGCGCTCATGGCGTGGATGCGGCCCCCCGACGCGCTCTGGGTGACCCTGCCGCTCCTCGTCCTCACCGTGGCGGTCCCCCGGTGGCGGCGCGTCCGGCCGCCGCTCGCGCTCGTCGCGGGTCTGTCGGCCGGAGCGGCCGAGTGGATCATCGAGGCCTACGTGAGCTACGGGGGCCTGGGACAACGGCTCGCCGACGGGTCGCGCATCCAGGGCGGCCTCGGCTGGAACATCGCGGTCGGCGACCAGATGCGCAGCCTCGGCGGACGCGTCCTGTGCCGGCCCTGCACCGGCGGGATGCCGGACCCCGCGGTGATGGTGTGGTGGTTCGTCCTGCCGCTGATCGCCGCCCTCGGCCTGGTGATCGCCGTCCGGGCCCGTCGCCCGGCACCCACCCTGGTGCTCCTGGCCTGTGCCACCACGGCCGGGATCCCGTACCTCCTCATGATCGGATACGCGGCGCCGCGCTTCCTGCTGCCTCTCTACGCCCTCGTCGTGATCCCCGTCGCCGACGCACTCGTCCACCTGGTCACCGCCCGCGGCGGGCGGTGGCGGCCGGTGGCCGTGACGTTGGTGGCCCTCGGGCTCGCCGCGCATCTGGCCGTGCAGTTCGCGGTGCTGCAGTCCACGGTGCGGCGCACCGCCGACAGTCACCGGGGCTGGGCGGTGACGGCGGCGGAACTGCACCGGCTCGGGGTGCGGCCGCCCTGCGCGCTGGCCGGTCAACGGTCCGTCCCCATCGCCTTCTACGCCGGCTGCTCCTCGGTGGCGACCGACGGGCACAACGCCAACGCCACCGCGGCCGACATCGCGCGTTCCGTCCGCCGCATGCCGGTCGCCGTCATCACGGCTCCGGGCGGCTCGCCTCCCGGATACGCCCGCGCATGGGCACCCCACCGCGCCGGCGCCGTCGACATCTACGTCTCTCCGGGAGCCGGGAGCCCTGCGCCGTGACACTTCGGCCGAAGCCGTTCTCACCGGCGGACGGGAGCGGGCTCTCCGGTCCCCCGAGGGTGTCGCCGCCCGAGGTGGTGGGTGCTCCGGCGCGGGGCTCGGCGGCCTGGAGCGGGTCTCCTGGCGGTGCGCCCGCGTCGGTCGCGGGTTCCGGGACGGCGGTCGGCGGCCCGGGGACGCTGCCGACCGAGTCGGTGTCCGGCCTGCCTGAGCCGGTGTCCGGTCTGCCTGGGCAGGTGCCCGGTCTGCCTGGGCAGGCGTGTGGTCTGCCCGCGGGTGACATCGGCCCGGGCGGCTCGGTGTCACCCGCGGGCAGCGGTAGGTGGGCGACCCTCGGGCGGCGGCTCGTCGGGTGCGACGGGCGGGTGGGGTGGCATGCCGGGCTTTCGCTGGTCGTGCTCGTGTGCGCCGGGTTCCTCGCCCACCGGCACTGGCCGGTGATCGCGGCGGGAGCCGGCCGGCTCGCCCACGCCGACCGGGGCTGGCTGCTGGTCGCGGCCGTCGCCACCCTCGCGACCTGGGTCTGCTCCGCACTCGCCCAGCAGGGCGCGGTGCCGGAGCCGCTGCCCGCCGGGCGTCTGGTGGCGGTGCAGTTCGCGGCCGCCTCCGCCAACCATGTGCTGCCCTCGGGCCTCGGCGGGGGCGCGGTCAATCTGCGCTTCCTGACCCGGTGCGGACTGCCCCTCGCCCGTTCCGCGGCCGCGCTCGCGGTCAAGGCCTGCGCCGGAACCGTCGTACGCGGCTGTCTGATCGGCGGACTCGCCCTGGCCTGTCCCGGCGCGCTCCGTCTCCCCAGGCTGACGGCGAGCGCCTGGACCGTGGCCGCCTGGGCAGCCGGTGTCGTGGTCGCCGCCTCAGCCGCGGCCCTCTTCGCCGGACCGCTGCGGCGGGCGCTGCGCCGCGTGCTCCTGGACATCCGTGCCGTGCACGAATTCCCCGCGCGGGCCGCCGCGCTGTGGGGCGGCTCGCTGGCCTTCGCCGCGCTGCACGCCACCGTGGTCATCGCCGTGGCCCAGTCCATCGGCCTGCCGCTGTCCCCGGCCCGGGTGGCCCTCGTCTACCTCGCCGCCAGCAGTGCCGCCGTCCTGCTGCCCACCCCGGGTGGCCTCGGTTCCCTGGACGCGGCCCTGGCGCTGGCCCTCACGCTCGCGGGAGCGCCGGGCGAGGCGGCGGCGTCCACGGTGATCGGCTACCGGCTGCTCACCGTCTGGCTTCCCCTGCTCCCCGGCCTGGTGGCACTGGGCGTGCTGATCCGCCGCCGGGTGCTGTGAGCCGCCCGGTGCTGTGAACGGCACACCCAGGAGCCCGGCCCGGGGGAGCACGGCGGTCAGGATGCGTTCAGGCTTCCGCTGACAGCCTCGGGCCTCATGAGCTACGAGACAACAGAGCCCCATGGGACTCCCGAGGCCTACGACCGCCGCTCCGGCGCCCCCGGCACCCCAGGGCGCCGCGTGCGCTGGAACAAGGTGCCCGAAGTCACCGCGTACTTCTGGATCATCAAGGTGCTGTGCACGACGGTCGGCGAGACCGCCGCCGACCTCCTGAACGAGAAGCTGGGCCTCGGTCTGACCGGTGTCTCGCTGTTGATGAGCGGGCTGCTGGCGGTCGTCCTCGTGGTCCAGTTCCGGACCAAGAGCTACCAGGCGGGCGTGTACTGGCTCGCGGTGGCCCTGATCAGCGTCGTGGGAACGCTGATCAGCGACAACCTGACCGACAACCTGGGCGTGCCGCTGGAGACCAGCACCGCCGTCTTCGCCGTCGCCCTCGCCGTGACGTTCTTCGTCTGGTACCGCCGTGAGGGCACGCTGTCGATCCACAGCGTCGACACGCTCGCCCGCGAGGCCTATTACTGGCTGGCGGTGCTGTTCACGTTCGCCCTCGGCACCGCGGCCGGTGACCTGGTCGCCGAGCGCATGGCCCTCGGGTACTGGGTCTCCGCCGTTCTGTTCGCCCTCGCGATCGCCGCGGTCGCCGTCGCCCACTTCGCCCTCGGCCTGAACGCCGTGCTCAGCTTCTGGATCGCGTACATCCTGACCCGTCCGCTGGGCGCGTCGATCGGCGACTACCTCTCGCAGCCGACCGGCGACGGCGGTCTGGGCTTCGGCACCGTCGTCACCAGCGTGCTGTTCCTGGCCGTCATCCTCGGGCTGGTCGTCCATCTCTCGATCACCCGCCGCGACGTGACCGGCGCCGACCGGTCCACCCTCCGGGCGGGCTGACCCGGGAGTGTCCGCGGAAGCGGCGCGCCGTCGGACTCCCGTCGGGCCCTCACGCCGGAGGGAGTCCGACCACGAAGGTCGCGCCCGTGGCGCCCGCCTCCTCGTGACGGACCTCGCCGCCGGCGGAGCGGGCCAGGCGTCGCGCGAGCGGCAGACCGAGGCCCGCTCCGCCGTGTCCGTCCCCGGGATCGGCGCGGCTCCCCGGCAGGAAGAGCCGCGGCGCGAACGACGCCGGTACGCCCGGTCCGTCGTCGCCGACCTCCACCCGGACGCCACCGGGACCCGCTCCGGCCCGGATCGTGACCCGGGAGCGGGCGTGCCGCAGCGCGTTGTCGAGCAGGGGACTGACGATGCGCTCCAGCAGGGCGTCCGGGACCCCGGCCACCAGACCGCCTTCAGGACCCCGGACGGCGATCTCCACGTCCGGCCGGGCCGTCGCGGCCCGGTCCGCGAGCCGGCGCAGTACGGACAGGACCTCGCCGGCGCCCGGCAGGGCGGCGGCGCTGTCACGGGCGTCGTCGAGCAGCGTGTCGCAGATCGTGCGCATGGAACAGGCCGCGTCCGCCATGGCCTCGTGCGCGGCCCGGGTCTCCTCGGCCGACCGTGGCCGGGACCGCAGCCAGTCGAGCTCGGCGATGATGCGGGCGAGCGGATTGCGCAGTTCGTGCGACAGCTCCCGGGTGAGCTGCCGTTCATGGCGCAGCAGAGCCCGGATGCGGTCCAGGAGCGCGTCCAGCGACGCGCCCAGCCGGGCGAGTTCGTCGGGCCGGGCGACGCTCCCGAAGCGTTCCTCGGAGGCCACGGCGCTCCACCGGGTGGCCTCGTTGGTCATGGTGCGTACGGGACGCAGGGCACGCCCCACGGCGAGGCGCGTCAGCGCGTACGTGCAGGCGAGCATGACGGCGTCCAGGGCGAGCGAGGCGAACAGCAGGGTGTCGGCCGAACTGCGGTAGGGGGACAGGTCGAGGGCGGTGACGACGGCCGCGCCGGTGCTGTCTCCCGGCACCGGACGCGCGCACAGGCGGACCGGGCCGTGCGCGCGGGAGGTGAGGCAGCCGGTTCCGCCCCGGGTGGCGAGGGCGGCGGCCGCGCGGGTGAGCGGGCCCGTGGCGGTGGCCGTAGGCGGTTTCTCCAGGAGCCGCCCGCCCGCGTAGATCCACACGTTCGCGTCGAGCAGTTCCTCGCCGGGTGTCTCCAGGAGGCGCACCCGGGTGCCGCTGGTGTCGACCGTCGCGGCGACGGCGGTGGCCCGGGTGCGCAGCTCGTCGTCCGCCTGGTGCTGGAGGTGCTGTCGTACGACGGTGTTGAACGCCACCGTGAGGATCACCATCAGCAGGGTGGCGGTGGTCAGCGCGACCAGCGAGAGCCGGCCCCGGAGGGTTCCCGGAGCCCAGTGGGAGGCGCGGGTCAGCCAGGACACGGCGCGTACCTCGGAATCCGCCGCCGGCCTCGGCCGCGTGTTCGGGAAGGCGTGTTTCATGAGAGCCGGTGTCCGATGCCCCGGGCGGTCGTGACCGTCAGCTCGCTGCCGCCGTTCCGGAGCTTGCGGCGCAGCCGGGTCAGATACTGGTCGAGCGTGTTGTCGCTGACCCGCGCCCCCTCCGGCCAGCCGGCCCGGGTCAGCTCCCGCCGGCCGACGATCGCCCCGGACGCCGCGATGAGCGCCGCCAGCAGACGGAACTCCGTCGGGGTCAGCGCGACGCGGCGGCCGCGCACGGTCAGGCTGTGCGCGACCGGGTCCAGCACCAGGTCGCCCGCGGTTCCGGACGGAACCGGTCCGGCGCGCTTGAGGGCCGCCCGCAGCCGGGCCGCCAGTTCCGTCAGATGGAACGGCTTGGGCAGATAGTCGTCGCCTCCGGCCGCGAAGCCGGCCAGCCGGTCGGTGAGGTGGTGGTGGGCCGTCAGGAAGATCACGGGGGAGAGGAAGCCGCTCGCCCGGATCGCCTGGCACACGTCCCGTCCGTCGGCGTCGGGCAGGCCGACGTCGAGGACGGCCGCGTCGATGCCGTCCCCGGCCAGCCGCAGCGCGGTCGCGCCGTCCGGTGCCGGCACGGTGTCGAAGCCCTCGTCCCGCAGTCCTCGCCGCAGGACGTCACGCAGGGCGTGGTCGTCCTCGACGACCAGGATCCGTCGGCGCATACGGCCCGCTCACCCGCTCTTCGCGAGACGGGGAGCGATGAGCAGGACTCCGAGCCGCGACGCGGTGAGCGGGTGTCCCGACACATCGGGCAGCCTGCGCAGGGCGGCCACCATCGTCATCGCGACCAGTGTGCCGACGAGCAGACCGGCCGCCACGTCGTGCGGATAGTGCACGCCCACCCAGACCCGGGAGGCGGCCATCAGGCCGGCGGCCACGATGGCGACGGTGCCGACGCGGCGCGCGACGAGGAACAGCGCGACGGCCGCCGCGGCGGCGATCGCCGCGTGGTTGCTCGGGAAAGACCAGTCGCCGTGGGCCGGGCAGGCCTCCAGCGTCGCCACCCGCAGGCTCTGACAGGGCCGGTCCTCGCGCACCAGCAGCTTCACACCGAGATCCACCACGTACGCCACGACCACGACGACGGGCACGGCGAGCGCGACCAGGGCCGCCCCGGGGCTCTCGCGCCGGGCGCGCCACCAGGTCGGCACCATCAGCACGGCGAACAGGCCGAGCCCGTACGTCGACCAGAAGGACACCAGGCCGTCGAGCCATGAGGGGGAGTCCTGCGCGAGATCGGTCACGTACCGGTAGGCGGAGCCGTCGATGGAGGATCCGTCGAATGCCAGGATCATCCCTGGACCTCCTCCTTTCCTGCCGCGCCCCGCCTGCGCGAGCGGTACAGCTCGACGGCGAGAGGGGCCAGGGACACCAGCACGATCACCGCGATGACCGGGAGCAGATAGCGGTCGACGTTCGGGATCGAGGAGCCCAGCGCGTACCCGGCGAGGGTGAGGCCGAGGCTCCAGACGAGGCCGCCGGCCACCTGCCACACGGTGAAGGTCCGCATCGGTACGCCGAGGGCGCCGGCCATCGGGTTCAGCACCGTCCGCACGACGGGGACGAAGCGGGCCAGCACGATCGCCTTCGCGTAGCCGTACCGCTCAAGGAGCTCCTCGGCCCGGTGCGCGCCCGATGCCAGCCGGGGGGAGGAACCGCGGGCGAGCAACGCGCCGCCCGCCTTCCGTCCGATCAGATAACCCGTCTGGGCGCCGATCAGGGCGCCCGCGGCCGCGGCGATCAGCAGCGGGGGGAGCGACAGCTTCAGGCCGTTGTGTCCCGAACCCGTGCAGAGCAGCCCCGCCGTGAACAGCAGTGAGTCACCGGGCAGGAAGAAGCCGATCAGCAGACCGGTCTCCGCGAACATCACCACGCCCACCCCCAGCACGCCGAAGGCGGCGAGCAGGGACTGCGCGCTGAGAATATTCACGGCGAGGTCGGACGCTGTGAACAATGGTGCGGCCATCGTCGCGGACCCTCTCATACTGGTAGGGGCGGGCACGGTCGAAACCCGGACCCGACTGACTACAATTCTGTAGACGGTCTACTGAACTGTAGACGATGGCGGGGTGAGGATCGTTCCCATGAGCAGTGACAAGGACGAACGCCGGCCGGCGGGAGAGCTGGAGGCCGGCGTGATGGCGGCTCTCTGGGCCGCGGGCGTGCCGCTCACGCCGGGCCGCGTGCAGAGCGAGCTGGACTCCGGTCTGGCCCGCACGACGGTGACGACGATCCTTTCCCGGCTGCACGAGAAGGGAATCGTCGGCCGCGAGAGGCTCGGCCGGGGCTACGCGTACTTCCCCGTCCAGGACCCGCACGGCCTCACGGCGCGCCGCATGCACACCGAGCTCGACCGCGACGACGACAGGGGGACCGCGCTGGCCCGCTTCGTCGCCCAGCTCAGCCCCGACGACGAGCGGCTCCTGCGGGATCTGCTGGAGCCGGATCTCGGCACGCGTCCGGAACCGGGTGAGGGATGATCCTCCTCCTGCTGGTGCCGCTGCTGGTCCCCTTCGCACTGGGACCGCTGGCCCGCCGTTGCCTGGACCGGCTCGGCCCGGTGGCGGCGCTGTGGTCGGTGACCCTCGCGCTCGTCGTGCTCGCCGGAGCCTCCGTGGCCTCGCTGGGCGCTCTCGTCCTGACGGGCCTGCTCAAGGTGCCCCTGTTCGCCGGCCTCGGTGACCTCGTCCACCCGTTGCGCACGGCCTCGGACCTCGTCGTCCTGCCCGCGGCCGCCGCCGCGACGGGTGTGCTCACCGTCGGAGCGTGGACCGTCGTCCGCTCGGCGCTGCGCCAGGTCCGCGCGTTCCGCACCGCGCGCAGCCAGGCCGACCGCCGTCCCGCCGCCGGAGACCTGTGCGTCATCGAGTCGCCGCACCCGGACGCGTACGCGCTCCCGGGCCGGCCGCACCGCATCGTCGTCACCACCGCGATGCTGCGCAGCCTCGGCGCCGACGAGCGCGAGGTCCTCTTCGCCCACGAGCGGGCCCACAACGCGGGCGGCCACCACCGCTTCCTCGTCGTGGCCGAACTCGCGGCTCACTGCCATCCGGGCCTGCGCACGGTCCGCGCGACCGTCGCGCTCGCGGCGGAGCGCGCCGCGGACGAGGCCGCGGCCGCCGTCGTGGGGGACCGGCGGCTGACCGCCCGGGCCATCGCCCGGGCCGCCCTGGCCGTCGGCGAGGCCCGCTCCGAGCGCCCCGGCTTCGCCCCCGCGGCCACCACGGGTCCCGTCCCCCAGCGGGTCGCGGCCCTGCTCTCCGTCCCGCGGCGCCGCCCCCGTGCCGCCGCCTGGATCGCCCTCCTGCTCGCCGCCTGCGCCGCCGTCTCGGCCGGGGCGTCGGGGGCGGGTGTCATCGCGTTCCACCACGAGGTGGAGGTCGCGCAGGGCGAGGAGGCCCGCTGACGGGATGTCGTCCGCGCGCGGCCGTACGGGTCGAGGCGGGCCTCCCGGCGGGCGACGTCGATGTCGGATTCTCGCCAGCCCCACCCCCCGGGGTGCCCGATGCTTGAGGCATGCAGAACGGGATGCACACGGACAGGGAACGCTGCGTGCGGGCCGTCCAGTCCAAGGACGCGCGGTTCGACGGATGGTTCTTCACCGCGGTGACGACGACGGGAATCTACTGCCGGCCGAGCTGCCCGGCCGTGCCGCCCAAGCCGCAGAACATGACCTTCCATCCGAGCGCCGCCGCCTGCCAGCAGGCCGGATTCCGGGCCTGCAAGCGCTGCCGCCCGGACACCAGCCCCGGCTCACCCGAATGGAACCACCGTGCCGACCTGGTGGCCCGCGCGATGCGCCTGATCGGCGACGGAGTCGTCGACCGTGACGGAGTACCGGGCCTGGCCGCCCGGCTCGGCTACAGCACCCGCCAGATCGAGCGGCAGCTTCTCGCCGAGCTGGGTGCGGGGCCCCTGGCGCTCGCCCGCGCCCAGCGTGCCCAGACGGCCCGGCTGCTCATCGAGACGACACCGCTCCCGATGGCCGAGATCGCCTTCGCCGCCGGTTTCTCCTCCATCCGCACCTTCAACGACACGGTCCGTGAGGTCTTCGCGCTGTCCCCGAGCGAACTGCGCGCCCGCCTGCCCAGGAGCCGGGCCGGCGCCACGGGCGCGACCCCGGGCACGCCGGGGGTCCTGAACCTCCGGCTCCCCTTCCGCGCACCGCTCAACCACGACAACCTCTTCGGGCACCTCGCGGCCACCGCCGTCCCCGGGGTGGAGGAGTGGCGCGACGGCGCGTACCGGCGGACCCTGCGGCTGCCGTACGGGCATGGTGTCGCCGGTCTGACACCCATGCCGGACCACATCGCCTGCCGGCTGACCCTCAGCGACCTGCGCGACCTGTCCGTCGCGATCAGCCGCTGCCGCCGCATGCTGGACCTGGACGCCGATCCGGTGGCGGTCGACGACCAGCTCCGCACGGATCCGCTGCTGGCACCGCTGGTCGACAAGGCCCCGGGCCGCCGGGTGCCGCGCACGGTCGACGAGGCCGAGTTCGCCGTACGGGCGGTACTGGGGCAGCAGGTCTCCACGGCCGCCGCGCGTACCCACGCCGCCCGCCTAGTGACCGCGTACGGCGATCCGGTCGAGGACCCCGAGGGCGGCCTCACCCATCTCTTCCCCTCGCCGCAGGCGCTCGCCGGGGTCGACCCCGAAGCGCTCGCGATGCCCCGCACCCGGCGCACCACCTTCACCACGCTGGTGGGTCGACTCGCCGACGGAACCCTTCATCTGGGGGTGGAGAGCGACTGGGAGCAGGCGAGGGCCAGGCTTCTCGCGCTCCCCGGATTCGGCCCCTGGACCGCTGACGTGATCGCGATGCGTGCCCTCGGGGACCCGGACGCCTTCCTCCCCACCGACCTCGGAATCCGGCGCGCTGCAAGGGAGTTGGGGCTCCCCTCCACGCCCGCCGCGCTGACGGCCCGTGCCGCGGCCTGGCGTCCCTGGCGGGCGTACGCGGTCCAGTACCTGTGGGCCACGGACAGCCACCCGATCAATTTCCTGCCGACGCCGAGCGGCGCCCCGCACATCCAGGACGTCACAAGCACCACACGCACCGCACGCATCTCACGCACCGAGGACGCCCAGTGAAACGGCACACCGTCATCGACAGCCCCTACGACCCCCTCACGCTCGTCGCCGACGGCGACGGCGTCCTGTGCGGCCTCCACATGGTCGGTCAGCGCCACCGGCCGCCGGAGGAGACCTTCGGCGAGCGCGACGACACCCTCTTCGACGAGGTGACCGAGCAGCTCACCTCTTATTTCGAGGGCGAGTTGAAGGAGTTCACCGTCGAACTGCGCCTGATCGGGACGCCCTTCCAGCGCGGTGTGTGGGACCAACTGCGGCAGATCCCCTACGGCGAGACCCGGTCGTACGGCGAACTCGCCGAAGCCCTGGGCAACATGGGCGCCTCCCGCGCGGTCGGCCTGGCCAACGGCAAGAACCCGATCGGGATCATCGTGCCCTGCCACCGGGTGATCGGCGCGAGCGGCAGCCTCACCGGCTACGGCGGCGGCCTGGACCGCAAGAGGCAACTCCTGGATTTCGAGAGTGGATCGGCACTGTTCTGACCGGCGGCGGCCCGCGCCGGCCGGTGATCGAAACGTGTTGGTAACAGAGCGCAACCCATGGGGAGTTGACAGAGTCTGAACAGCCATGAAGATCTCCTTTCTGCTCCACAACGCCTATGGGATCGGGGGCACGATCTCCACCACCTTCAATCTGGCCCGCGCGCTTGCCGCGCGGAACGAGGTGGAGATCGTCTCGGTGCTGCGGCACCGTGAGCGGCCGACGCTGTCCCTGGATCCCGCGGTCTCGTTACGGTCGCTGGTGGATCTGCGGCAGGAGAAGGAGCATCCGGCGCATCTGAGACCGGCGAGGGTGTTCCCCCGCGCCGAGTACCGCTACCGGCAGTACAGCGAGTTGACCGACCAGCGGATCGGCGCGTGCCTCGCGGAGACCGACGCCGACGTGGTGATCGGGACCAGGCCGGGGCTCAACGTGCATCTGGCCCTCCAGGCTCCGCGGCACGTCGCGCGCATCGGCCAGGAGCACCTCACCCTGGACAACCATCCGCCCCGGCTGCGTTCCGCCCTGCGCCGGGCCTATCGCCGGCTCGACACGCTCACCACGGTGACCGAGGCGGACGCCGCCGCCTATCGGCGCAAGGTGCGGATGCCCGGAGTCCGGGTGGAGGCACTTCCCAACAGCGTGCCGGAATCCGTGCTGCCACCCGCCGACGGCGCCGCCAAGGTGATCATCGCGGCCGGCCGGTTGGTCCCCGTCAAACGGTACGACCTGCTCATCGAGGCCTTCGCCGGGGTCGCCGCCGAACACCCCGACTGGCGGTTGCGCATCTACGGCAAGGGGGAGCAGCACGAGCGGCTGCGGCGGCTCATCGCGGACCTCGGCCTGTACGACAGGGTCCTCCTGATGGGCGCGGCCACCCCCATGGAGGCCGAGTGGGTCAAGGGCTCGATCGCGGTGGCGGCCTCCGACTACGAGGCGTTCGGCATGACCATCATCGAGGCGATGAGCTGCGGTCTGCCGGTGGTGAGCACCGACTGCCCGCACGGACCGGGTGAAATCATCGAGGACGGCGTCGACGGCCGGCTCGTGCCGGTCGGGGACCGCGACGCGCTGGGCGAAGCCCTGCGGGAACTGGTCCGCGACGACGAGTGGCGCCTGCGTGCGGGCCGCGCGGCCCGGAAGAACGCGCGGCGCTTCGCGCCGGGCCCCGTCGTCACCCAGGCGGAACGCCTGTTCGCCGAGGCCGTGTCGGCGAGAAGGGCGGGCCGGCCCGTGCTCCGCGAACACTCCGCCGCGCACCGCGTCCTGGCCGGCCACGGCTTCGCCCTGCGCGACGTGGCGCACAGCGCCGCCGACGGTGTGCTGCGCACCCTGCGGAGGCAGGCATGAGCACGGACACGGAGCCGCAACCACACGTCGGCTGCTCGATCGGCACGGACGGCCGGATCACCTTCGACCTGCCGCCCGGGTCACCCGAAGGGCAGCGGCTGCTGCTGCGACTGCGCCCGAAGAAGGGACAGCCCGAAAAGACCGTCCACGTCCTCGACTTCGAGCCCGCCGGGGAGCGCCGGTGCGCGGTCCTCGACGCGCACGCCGTTCTCGCCGAGGGCCGCTGGGACGTGTACCTGCTCCGGGAACCGGGAGACGAGCGGCAGCGCCCGCGCGCCGGTCTGCGCGATCTGCGGGCACTCGTCGACGGACACCGTCGCCGTCGGCCGTCCCCGGTCGTCGTCCGGATCCCCTACGTGACCAAGGACGGCCACCTCGCGGTGCGCGCCTGGCTGCGCACCGCCCACGCGGAGGCCGAGGCCGTCGACGTCACCGGTCGTTCGATGACGGTCAGGGCACGCCTGCACGGCGCCTCGCTCCAGGAGGGAGCCGTCGTGAGCCTGCGGTTGCGGGGTGCCGGCGCCACCGCTCGCACCGTGGCGCCGCAGGCCGAGGACGAGGGACGGAGCCTCTCCTTCACCGTCGACTACGCGGAACTGGCCGGCGGGACACCGTCGGGGGCCGGCGTCTGGGACGTCTTCGTCCGTCCCGCGGCCGAGGCGCCCCGGATACGCGTCGGCCGTCTTCTCGACGACCTGGCGGACCGCAAGGAGATAGTCGTCTACCCGACGGCCGACGTCGGCGGTGCCGCCCTGCGCCCCTACTACACCGTCGACAACGACCTCTCGGTGGAGGTGAGCGCGAGCCCATGACCTGTATGGCGCACCATGGTCTGCCTCCCGGGTGACCCCGGTGGCGTGGCCCCGCGATCGCTGATGTCTGTACGAAGGGGAGAGCAGGCAGAAAGCGGGAGACCATGGAGCGGAAGCACAAGCGCCTCGCGACGCGCCGGGCCGCCGGGGTGGCCGGGGTGGTGTTCGCCGTCCTGACGGCCGCCGCGATCGCGCTGGTGCGCATCGCTCTGCCCGGCGGCGGGGACGACGTGACCCTCGACGCCGGACAGCGCGGTGGCCTGCGGACGGCGCTGGAACTGGTGCCGTTCGCCGGGATCGCGTTCCTGTGGTTCATGGGTGCCCTCCGCGAGCAGGGCGGCCGGGCCGAGGACCGGTTCGTCGCCACCGTGTTCCTGGGCAGCGGCGTGGTCTTCGTCGCCACGCTGTTCGGCGCCGCGGCGGCGGCCGGGACCGTGCTCGGCGAGGGCACGAAGGACTCGACCTTCGGCAGCCACTTCGCGTACGCCCTGCTGACCACGTACGCCATGCGCATGGCGGCGGTGTTCATCATCGCGACCTCGACCATCGGCCGCCGTCTGGGCGCCCTCCCGCGCCCGCTCGTCGCCATCGGCTACCTCGCGGGACTGACCCTGCTCGTGGCGGGATCGGGCGTGCCCTGGTCCGAGATGGTCTTCCCGGCCTGGGCGCTGCTCCTCAGCGTGAACATCCTGTGGGGCCGGCCTCCCGCCGCGGCGCGGCCCGCCGCCCCCGCGTGAGGTTCCCCGAACGGCCCGCCGCCGTCGCCCGGCCTTCCCGGCACGGCCCGCCATTCCGGCCCGGCCGTCAGCGCTCACTCGAACGGTCTTCCCCTCGTCGCGGCTTCCGGTCCGGTCACCGACAGTGGTCGCAGGAGGGCTGAACGGGCCATTGGAGAGGACCGATCCCGTGGTAAGGATTGCCGTCGATCTGAACCGGTGTCAGGGGTACGCGCAATGCGCGTTCCTCGCCCCCGAGATCTTCGCCATGCACGGCCAGGAGGCCCTGCTGTACGACCCGGACGCCGACGACGCACACCGCGAGAAGCTGGATCGGGCCGCCGCGGCCTGCCCCGTCCAGGCTGTCCTCGTCGACGCCGTCGAACCCGGCGCGGTGGAACCCGGTGGCGCGGAGGCCGACGGCACGGAACGCGCCGCGGACGTACCGGCCGAGGCGGTGTCCGGTGCCCGGTGACGGCTCGCTGGAACGGCTCAAGCGCGACGGCCGCATCGTCGTCGTCGGCGCCTCGCTGGCCGGCCTGCGGGCCGCCGAAACCCTGCGGGACAAGGGCTTCGCAGGGTCCCTGACCCTGATCGGCGACGAGCCCTGCGAACCGTACGACCGGCCCCCTCTGTCCAAGCAGGTGTTGCTAGGCAGGGCGAGCGCCGACCGCACCGCCCTGCCCAGGCTCCGAGCCGTCGACGCGACCTGGCGGCTCGGCACCCCGGCCACCGGACTGGACATGGCTGCCGGACGGGTGCGCCTGGCCGACGGCGACGAGGTGCCGTACGACCGGCTGCTGATCGCCACCGGCACCCGGGCGCGACCGTGGCCGCACGAGGACGAGGCGGACCTCGACGGCGTCTTCGTGCTGCGCGGCCGGGACGACAGCGCCGCCCTCGCGCGACGGCTGGAGGCGGGTCCCCGGCGGGTCCTGGTCATCGGGGCCGGATTCACCGGCTCGGAGATCGCCTCCGCCTGCCGCGAACGCGGCCTCCCCGTCACCGTCGCCGAACGCGGTGCCGGGCCTCTGGTCGGCGCGCTCGGCGGGGTGGTCGGCGCGGTCGCCGCCGAGATGCACCGCGAGCACGGCGTGGACCTGCGGTGCGGGGTCATGGTGACCCGTCTGGAGGGCGACGCCTCGGGAAGGGCGCGCGCCGCGCATCTGTCCGACGGCTCCACCGTCGAGGCCGACGTGGTGATCGTCTCGCTCGGTGCCCTCCGCAACACCGAGTGGCTCGCCGGGTCCGGACTCGGCGCCGGACCTCGCGGCATCGCCTGCGACGCCGGCTGCCGGGCCTTCGACATCCGCGGCATCGTCACCGACGACATCTACGCGGCCGGCGACGTCGCCCGCAGCCCGCACGCCCTGTTCGGCTACCAGTTCCTCTCCCTGGAGCACTGGGGCAACGCCGTCTCACAAGCCCGGATCGCGGCGCACAACATGCTCAGCGAGAGCAGTGACCGGCTGCCCCACCTGGAGGTGCCGGCCTTCTGGTCCTCGCAGTTCGGCATCAACATCAAGTCCGTCGGGATCCCGTCGATGGGTACGGAGATCCTCATCTCCCAGGGCTCACTGGCGGACCACCGGTTCCTCGGCGTCTACGGGTACCAGGGGCGTGTGATCGGCGCCGTCGCCTTCGACCACGGCCGGTGGCTGCCGTTCTACCAGGAGCTGATCGAGACCACCGCGCCGTTCCCGCCGCCGTTCGCCACCGTCGACCGGCGCCCGGACGGACAGCGGCCGCTCGACGCGGACTTCCCCGACCCGTCGGTCCCCACCCACGGCCCCACCGTGACCCTCAGCGGATACTCGCCCGCCGACCGCCGGATGACGTTCACCCCGGCGCACTGACCGCACGGCCACGAGGACTCTAGGACCCGCCATGACGCCTTCCCTGCTGCACCAGATCCTGGACTACGCCAACCGGGCCGACCCGTACCCGATCTACAAGGAGCTGCGGAGGACGCCGGTCCACCACGAGGCCGACGGCCCGTACGTGATCAGCACGTACTACGAGATCCGCAGCCTGCTGCACGATCCCCGGATCAGCTCCGACGCCCGCAACCTGGCCTCGAACGCGGCCGACCCGCTGGCCTCCGGGACGCCTCCGGAGGAGAGCACCCTCCCGCCGGCCTTCCTGCGGCTCGACCCGCCGGAGCACGACCGGCTGCGGCGCATGACGAACCGTCCCTTCGGCCCGCCGCACTCCCCCCACCGGGTCGACGGGATGCGCGGAGAACTCCACGACATCGTCACCGGCCTCATCGACGGCATCGGAGACCCGGAACGGATCGACCTGGTCGAGCAGTTCTCGTATCCGTTCCCGGTGACGGTGATCTGCCGGCTGCTCGGCGTGCCGCGCGAGGACGAGGCGCGCTTCCACGTCTGGGCGGACACCCTCGCCGCCAGCCTGGACCCCGACCCGGACGCCGGTTCCGCCGAGCGGGGCGAGGACACGCAGGACGCCCGGATGCAGTTGGGCATGTATCTGGCCGGCCTGATCGAGGAGCGCCGCAAGAACCCCGGGGAGGACATGCTCTCCCAACTGGCCACCGCCGAGGGGGAGGACGGTCCCATGAGCACGATGGAACTGCTCAGCACCGCGGCGCTGCTGCTGATCGCAGGGCACGAGACCACGGTCAACCTGATCACCAACGGGATGCTGACCCTGCTGCGCAATCCCGGCGTACTCCAGCGGCTGCGCGCCGATCCGCGGCTGGCCGTGCCCATCGTCGAGGAGCTTCTGCGCTTCGAGCCGCCGGTGCAGCTCGTGCCGCAGCGCACCGCCCTCGCCGACATCGAGGTCCGCGGGGTCACCATCCCCAGGGGCGCCCCCATCTGGCTGGTCCTCGCGTCGGGCAATCGCGACCCCCGGCGCTTCGAGGACCCGGACCGCTTCGACCCGGACCGCAAGGACATCCAGCACCTCGGCCTCGGCAGCGGCATCCACAGTTGCTTCGGCGCACCGCTGGCCCGGCTGGAGACCCAGTTCGCCCTGTCCGAACTGGCCCGGAGGCTGGAGAACCCCCGCCTGCTGGAGGAGGTGCCCCCGTACCGCCGGAACGCCGTACTGCGCGGTCCGCGCCACCTCCCCATCGCCTGCGACGGGATCCGTCCCTAGTGCCGCGGCAGGCAACGTTCGCCCCGTCGCGACTCCCGGCACGCCCTCTCGCCGCACCGGCCCACAGCCCCACTACAACCAGAACGAGGACA
>NZ_JBSFZS010000098.1:0-23023 GCF_053600395.1 Streptomyces sp. NPDC005070
GGCAACGGACCGGCGGGGGCCCGGGGAGTGCGGGGGAACGGGGGCCTTTCGCTCGTTTCCCCGTCCTTCCGGTGCCGTTCCGCCGTCCCCGGCGCCGGGGACGGCGTCGCCGACAGGCGCCCGCCGGGTCCGGGAGCGACGATGGGTCGGTGCGCCGGACGACACGGATCCGGCGCGGGTTTCCGCAGGAACGCACGAAGGGCAGGGCGCGGCACCGTCCCTCTCACGCGACCGCACGGCCGGACCGCTCGGCCCAGGAGGCACACCATGACCGCTGATCGAGAACTGCGGGTGACACCTCGTCCGCCGGACATCGCCGACCAGACGGTCGTGGTGATCGGGGCGAGCGCGGGCATCGGACGGGAGACGGCCCGGCAGGTGCGCGCGGGCGGCGGGCGCCTGGTGCTGGTCGGCCGGAATCCCGACCGTCTGGAGGAAGCGGCACGCGAACTCCGGCCGGTCGCCACCGCGGCCTTCGACGCGAGCGACACCGGCCGTCTGGCGGAGTTCCTCGAGAACCTGTCCGGCCCGGTCGACCACATCCTGCTCACGGCCGGGAGTCCGGCCTACATGCCCCTGGACGACATGGACCTGACCGAGGCGAGCCGGGCGTTCGCCCAGCGTCTGTCCATGACCCTCGGCGTCGCCCTCGGCAGCCGTGACAAGGTACGGGCCGGCGGCACCCTGATCTTCATCGGCGGGACCGGCGGCCGCCGGCCCGGTCCCGGCATGGCGATCGTGGGCGCCATGACCGCGGCCCTGCCCGCCCTCACCGCCAACCTGGCGCTCGAACTCGCGCCGATCCGGGCGAACCTCATCGCCCCCGGATTCGTGGACACGCCCCTGTCCGCCTCGCTCCTCGGCGACCGGCTCGAAGCGCGCCGGGAGGAGCTGCGCCGGACGCTGCCCATCGGACGGGTCGTGGGCCCCGAGGACGTGGCCGCGCTCGCCCTGCACATCATGGTCAACGAAGCGCTCACCGGGGCGACCTTCGACGTGGACGGCGGCCAGCAGCTCGTGGCCCGCTGACGGCGCACACCGGCCGGGGAGGTACCCGGGTGACCGCGGCCCTCCGCGATCGGGCGAACTTTCCGCCAGACGCCCCGGACGCCCGCGGGGAGCGCGTGACGGGCCCCTACGGTCGGAAGATGAGCGATGACCCGCAGTTCCGCGTGGACGAGGTGTCGGCCTCCTACTGGCAGGTGACGTTCGCCAACGGGGAGATCAACCTGTACGACCCCGACAGCGTCGAGCAGCTGGCCGGCCTGGTGACCCGTATCGAACAGGCCCCCGAACTCACCGTCGTGGTGTTCCGGAGCGCCAACCCCGACTTCTTCATGGCGCACTGGGACATGCTGTCCGACCAGGGCCGGGTCGCCGCCATGGCACCCGGCCCCACCGGACTGCACCCCTACGCCGACAACCTCGCCCGTCTCAGCCGGGTCCCCGCGGTGACGATCACCTCGATCAACGGACGGGCCCGGGGCGCGGGCAGCGAGTTCGTGCTGGCCACCGACATCCGGTTCGCCGGCCCCGGGGCGGTGCTCGGGCAGTTCGAGGTGGGCCTGGGATCGGTCCCCGGCGGCAACCCGATGAGCAGGCTGGCCCGGCTGGTCGGCCGCGGCCGGGCCATGGAGATCCTGCTGGGAGCGGACGACTTCCCGGCCGACCTGGCCGCCGCGTACGGCTACGTCAACCGTGTCCTGCCCGCCGACGAGCTGGACGGATTCGTCGACACCTTCGCGCGCCGGATCGCGGGCTTCGACAAGGTGGCGGTGTCCACCGTCAAGGCCTTGGTCGAGGCTGCCGCCCCGATCCCCGACGAGGAGGCGGCGGCCAGTCTCGCGGCCTTCTTCCGCACCTCGGGCCGCCCGGAGAACGCCGGACGGGTACGCCGGCTGTTCGAGCGCGGGCTGCAGCGGCCCGACGGCGCCGAACTCGACCTGGGCCGGCAGATCGCCGAGCCGTCCTGAGCCGCTCCCCGCGCCCCGCCTCCGTCACCCGTCCGGCCGGAGCCGGAGCCCCGCGGCCGGGGTGGGGTCGCTCCGCCCCGGCGAGGGGCGGCGGCGCACAACCTCGCCAGGTACAGTGCGGAGATCAGCAGATCCCAGGGTGAGGGCCCCCGCACGTGTTGACCCAGACCACCACCAGGGTCCTCGAACCGAGTGACCTGGACGCCGCGCTCGCCGTCCTCGGCCGCGAGCCGGTGACGAACGCCTTCGTCACCTCCCGAGTACAGATCGCCGGACTCGACCCATGGCGGCTCGGCGGCGAGATGTGGGGCTGGTACGAGGACGGCATGCTGCAGTCCCTCTGCTACGCGGGCGCCAACCTCGTCCCGATCTGCGCCTCCCCCCGCGCCGTACGCGGCTTCGCCGACCGCGCCCGCAGAAGCGGCCGCCGCTGCTCCTCGATCGTCGGGCCCGCCGAATCCACCGCTCAGCTCTGGCGGCTGCTCGAACCGAGCTGGGGCCCCGCCCGCGAGATCCGCGCCCACCAGCCGCTGATGGTCACCGACCGGCTGCCCCCCGACATCACCCCGGATCCGTACGTCCGCCGCATCCGCAAGGACGAGATGGAGACGATCATGCCGGCGTGCGTCGCCATGTTCACCGAGGAGGTCGGCGTCTCCCCGCTGGCCGGCGACGGCGGCCTGCTCTACCAGGCCCGCGTCGCCGAACTCGTCGGCTCCGGCCGGTCCTTCGCCCGCCTCGACCAGGACGGCAACGTCGTCTTCAAGGCGGAGATCGGCGCCGCGACCGCCGAGGCCTGTCAGATCCAGGGCGTGTGGGTGGCCCCCGAGTACCGCGGCCGGGGACTCGCGGCCCCCGGCATGGCCGCCGTCCTGCGCTACGCCCTCGCCGATGTCGCCCCGGTCGTCAGCCTCTACGTCAACGACTACAACACGGCGGCCCGGGCGACGTACCGCCGCGTCGGGTTCCAGGAGGCCGGCGCGTTCATGAGTGTCCTGTTCTGACGCCCGGCACGGGCCCCTCGGCACCTCACGCGTCACACGGTCCGCCAGGTAGTCTCCCGGCATGCTGCGCTTCCCCGGTCACGGCCACCGCGACGCCGACGTGGTCATCGGCCCGCTCGATCTCGCCGCGCGTGTCGACGAGGCGCTCGCCGTGCAGGCGCTCGCCTTCGGGCTCGGCGCCGACGAGATCGCCGTACGCCGCCAGATCGTGCTGCGCCACCTCACCTACCCGGGAGCCCACGCGCTCGGCGCCACCACCGTCGACGGACGGCTCGTGGGATTCGTCTACGGCATGCCCAACGACCGCGCACACTGGTGGTCCACCGTCGTCGAACCGTATCTGCGCGGCCAGGGCCACGACCGCTGGCTCGACGACTCCTTCGTGATCACCGAACTGCACGTCCACCCCCGGTTCCAGAACCGGGGCGTCGGCCGCACGCTGATCACCTCCATCACGGACACGGCGGCCGAACCCCGCTCGATCCTGTCCGCGATCGACATCGACAGCCCGGCCCGCGGCCTGTACCGCTCTCTCGGCTACGAGGACCTCGCACGGCAGGTCCTGTTCCCCAGCGCGCCCAAGCCGTACGCGGTGATGGGCGCCCCCCTTCCCCTGCGACACCCCTAATGGATTTCCGGGGACGGCCGCTGCCCGGATAACCTCCAGGCATCACCCTTACGCAGCAGGAGTCGAGAACCATGGCCCAGGTCCAGCGCATGTCCCGTTTGATGGTCAAGACATTGCGTGACGACCCGGCGGACGCCGAGACGCTCAATCACAAGCTGCTCATGCGCGCCGGTTACGTGCGCCGCAACGCCGCCGGCATCTGGACCTGGCTGCCGCTCGGCAAGAAGGTCCTCGACAACATCTCCCGCGTGGTCCGCGAGGAGATGGACGCGATCGGCGCCCAGGAGGTGCTCCTCCCGGCCCTGCTGCCCAAGGAGCCCTACGAGGCCTCGGCCCGCTGGGAGGAGTACGGCGACCTGCTCTTCCGCCTCAAGGACCGCAAGGGCGCCGAGTACCTGCTCGGTCCGACGCACGAGGAGATCTTCACCCTGATCGTCAAGGATCAGGTGGCCTCGTACAAGGACCTGCCGGTCATGCTCTACCAGATCCAGACGAAGTACCGTGACGAGGCCCGTCCGCGCGCCGGTGTGCTGCGCGGCCGCGAGTTCCAGATGAAGGACTCGTACTCCTTCGACATCACGGACGAGGGCCTCGCCGAGTCCTACCGTCTGCACCGCGAGGCCTACCAGAAGATCTTCGCGCGTCTGGGCCTCGACTACCGCATCGTGTCCGCCGTCTCCGGCGCCATGGGCGGCTCGGCCTCCGAGGAGTTCCTCGCGCCCGCCCCCGCCGGTGAGGACACCTTCGTGGACTGCCCGGCCTGCGACTACGCCGCCAACACGGAGGCCGTGACCTTCAAGCTCACACCCGTCTCCGAGGAGCACGGCGCGGTCGAGGAGCTGGACACCCCCGACACCCCGACCATCGAGACGCTCGCCGAGCACCTCGGTGTGCCCGCCTCCGCGACACTGAAGAATCTACTGGTCAAGGTCGACGGCGAGATCGTGGCCGTGGGTGTCCCCGGCAACCGCGAGGTCGACCTCGGCAAGCTGGGCGAGCACCTCGCCCCGGCCGTCGTCGAGCTCGTCACAGCCGAGGACTTCGAGGGCCGCACCGACCTCGTACGCGGCTACGTGGGCCCGCAGGGCCTGGAGAAGGTCCGCTACATCGCCGACCCGCGCGTCGCCCCCGGCACGGCCTGGATCACCGGCGCCAACAAGATCAACACGCATGCGAAGAACGTCGTGGTCGGCCGTGACTTCGAGGTCGACGACTACCTCGACGTCGTCGTGGTGCAAGAGGGCGACCCCTGCCCGAAGTGCGGGGCCGGCCTCAAGCTGGACCGCGCCATCGAGATCGGCCACATCTTCCAGCTCGGCCGCAAGTACGCCGACACCTTCGGCCTCGACGTGCTCGGACAGCAGGGCAAGCCGGTCCGCGTGACCATGGGCTCGTACGGCATCGGCGTCTCCCGCGCCGTCGCCGCGCTGGCCGAGCAGTCGGCCGACGACAAGGGCCTGTGCTGGCCCAAGGAGATCGCTCCGGCCGACGTGCACGTGGTCGCCGCGGGCAAGGCCCTCCAGACCGAGCTGGCGCTCGACGTGTCCGAGAAGCTCGGCGCCGCCGGCGTCCGCGTCCTGGTCGACGACCGTGCCGGTGTCTCCCCGGGCGTGAAGTTCACCGACGCGGAGCTCATCGGCGTCCCGACGATCCTGGTCGCCGGCCGCCGCTCGGCCGAGGGCGTCGTCGAACTGAAGGACCGCCGCACCGGCGAGCGCGAGGAACTGACCGTCGAAGAGGCGATCGCCCGCCTGACGGCGTAGCGGCAACCCGGACGGCGCCCCGATCCTCTTCGGAGGCTCGGGGCGCCGTTCGTCGTCTCCCGGGGGTGTGGATGCGGGCCGAGTCCGGCCTCGGGGTGCGCGCACTGGGAGTGGAACGCCTGTCGCCGGGGTGACATCGCGTCCGCGCCCCGGGCCGGTCGGCGGTCAGAGCCAGCCGGCGAATTCCAGGAGCAGTTCGGCGTCCTGGGGGCGGCCGACGCGGGCCGCCCGTACGCCCGACTCGACGGCGCGGAACAGGGTCCAGCCGCGCAGCCGCGCCTGGTCCACTTCCAGGGACTCGGCGAGCCGCTTGATCCGCCGCCGGGTGATCGACGGCCCCGAAGGCGACGCGATCAGGTCCTCCACCCGGTCGCGGACCAGCCGGGCCAGGTCGAAAGCGCACTCGCCGACCACCGGGTCCGGACCCACCGCCAGCCAGGGCGCCCGCTCCCCGGCGAGCACCTTGCTCTGCCGGAAGGTGCCGTGCAGCAGCCGTTCCTCCGGCGGCCCGGCCAGCAGCTCCTCGCGGGCCGCGAGGGCCGCGTCGACCAGGGCCGCTGCCTCGGCACCCGCTCCCGCACCCGTTCCGGCCGCCACGGTGGCCCGCATGGCCTCGGCCTGCCGCCCGGTCCGCTCCGCGACGGTCTCGAAGACGGGGTCGGCGGGCGGCTCGACCCACAGCCGCCGCAGCGTCCCCGACGCCTCCAGCAGGGCCTTCGCCTCGGGCAGCGACCGCACGGAGACGTCCGGGTGCAGTCGCTCGAGCAGCAGGACGCCATCGGTGCCGGGCGCGTCCCGCGCGCCGTCGGCGTCGAGAAGGCGGACCGCGCCGCGGCCGTCCCAGTGGGCCAGCGCGACCCGCTCGGCCTCCGGACGCGCGCGCTCGGGCGCCAGCTTCAGCACGGCGGGCGTGCCGTCGGCCCGGCGCACCAGGACGACCAGACTGCTGCGCCCGCCCGGCGCCTGCACCCGCTCCACGGTCAACTCGCGCAACGCGACGGCCCGTCGGGCCGACTCGGGCAGGCGCTCCAGCCACGCGTCGGTCTCGTCGGCGCCCTCCGGCCCGCTCCGGCGGGTCTCGCCGAGCGCCCGGAGAAGGCGCCGCGGCGGTTCGAAGGCCATGCGCGAGTCCATGCGCGAGATGTTCCCTTCCAGGTCGCGTTACGTCGGCGAGGGTGCCGTGGCGGACGGGGTGGCCGCCCGCTCGGCGAGCCCAGGGAAGGCTACGCTCTCGCCGCTCCAGCGCACCGCGCGGACCGCGGCCTCGCGCAGCGCCCCGGCCGCCATGCGCCGCCGGTCGTCCTCGGCGGCGCGCACGAGGTCGGAGTACACGTCGGCGACGCGCTCCTCCAGCTCGGCCGCGAACCGTATGGCGGCGGCGGTGTCCGTCACGGGGAAAGGCAGCATGTACGCGGCCGACGCGGCCTCGGGCTCGGCGCCCATGTCCTTGACCGCGCGCGTCAGTTCGTCCCGCCGTGCCCGGTGGGCGTCGTACGCCGACCGGGCGTCCGACTGCCGGGCCGTGCCGATCCGCGCGCCCACGACGCCGTAGCCGTAGACGGCCGCGTGTTCGGCGCCGAGCGCGGCCTGCAGGGCTTTGAGCTCGGCTTCCTCGGTCTTGCTCCGCTTGCTCACTTCGCCGCCTTCGTCAGCAGGAACGCGTGGGCCGCTCCGGCCGCCGCCACGGAGGCGAGCAGCCGGGCGAGTTCGCCGGGGACGTCCACCAGGGCCTGTGTCCGTTCGTCGGCGAGCTTCAGTTCGGCGGAGGCGAGCTCGGCGAGCGCGTCCTTGGGCCGGGCCGCCACACCGGGGGAGACCCCGGGCGAAGCCGAAGCCGAACTCGAAGCGGACGCCGACTCCGAGGCCGAGGCCGACGAGGAAGCGGACGGGGACTCGGCCGACGCCGACGAGGTGGGCGCCCCCGACGTCGATGACGACGCGGCCCCCGATGCCGCCGCCGACGCCCCCGCGCTGCCGCCTCCGAACGCCGTCGCGTGCCGGACGACCTCCGCCCGCATCGGGCCGAGCCGCTCGGCCAGCCCGGGATGGGCGGCGATCACCGCGGTGTACCGGTCGGAGAGCGTCATGCTGTCCCGGGCCGCGCGGGCGCGGGCCCGGTCCGCGAGCGAGGGGCTCCCGCCCGTCGTGTCGCTCGGCGACTCGGGCGCGGCGGAACAGCCCGCGAGCGCGAAGGCACCCACGGCGGCCGCGAGCAGGGTCCTTCGGCGCGGACCCGACGGGGTGCGCGACGGCGGGGGGAACGACACGGCAGACGTCCTCGGAGGGCTCGTACGAATGTATGGGCGAACTGCCCGTGATCACGGTACCCGCGCATCGGCCGATCACGGCCCAGCGGCTCTCCTCCAACTGTTCACGGCGCTGTTCCGGGGAGGTCCGCGGGCACCCGTCCGAGCGGGAGCACCCGCCCGGTGGACGGCAACACCCTCCGCGACCGGATATCCTTTGGGCTGACACGCGACCAACCCACAACAGCACACGCGGCCGAGGAGTCACCCGGATGAGCACGACCCAGAGCGAGAGGCTTCGAGAACTCCTGGATCCGCTCGTGAGCTCCCAGGGCCTCGATCTCGAAGAGATCGAAGTGGAGTCCGTAGGCCGTAAGCGTGTACTGCGCGTCGTCGTGGATTCGGACGAAGGTGCCGACCTGGACGCGATCGCCGATGTGAGCCGCGCGCTCTCGGCGAAGCTCGACGAGACCGACGTGATGGGTTCGGGTGAGTACACCCTCGAGGTCGGAACCCCTGGTGCCGAGCGCGAGCTCAAGGAGCACCGTCACTACGTACGCGCCACCGACCGCCTGGTGAAGTTCCAGCTGGCGGAGGACGGCGAACTGCTCGCAAGGATCCTGAGGGTCGAGGACGACGGTCTCGATGTCGAGGTGCCGGGCGTGAAGGGGCGCAAGCCCACCGCCAGGCGGCTCGCCTTCGGGGACATCGTCAAGGCCCGCGTCCAGGTCGAGTTCAGCCGCAAGGACAAGAAGGAAGAGGAGGCGTAGCCGTGGACATCGACATGAGTGCCCTGCGGGGTCTGGTGCGGGAGAAGGAGATCTCCTTCGACCTGCTGGTCGAGGCGATCGAGTCGGCCCTCCTCATCGCCTACCACCGCACCGAGGGAAGCCGCCGCCGCGCGCGCGTGAAACTCGACCGGGAGACCGGCCATGTGACCGTGTGGGCGAAGGAGGACCCCGAGGACCTGGAGGAGGGGCAGGAGGCCCGCGAGTTCGACGACACCCCCTCGGGGTTCGGCCGGATCGCCGCCACCACCGCCAAGCAGGTCATCCTGCAGCGCCTGCGCGACGCCGAGGACGACGCGACGCTCGGCGAGTACGCGGGCCGCGAGGGCGACATCGTCACCGGGGTGGTCCAGCAGGGCCGCGACCCGAAGAACGTGCTGGTCGACATCGGCAAGCTGGAGGCCATCCTGCCGGTGCAGGAGCAGGTCCCCGGCGAGAACTACGAGCACGGCCTGCGCCTGCGCTCGTACGTCGTCCGGGTGGCCAAGGGTGTCCGCGGTCCGTCCGTGACCCTGTCGCGCACGCACCCCAACCTCGTGAAGAAGCTCTTCGCGCTGGAGGTGCCGGAGATCGCCGACGGTTCCGTCGAGATCGCCGCCATCGCCCGTGAGGCCGGCCACCGCACGAAGATCGCCGTCCGGTCCAACCGCAGCGGTCTGAACGCCAAGGGCGCCTGCATCGGCCCCATGGGCGGCCGGGTGCGCAACGTGATGGCCGAACTGAACGGCGAGAAGATCGACATCGTCGACTGGTCGGACGACCCGGCGGACATGGTGGCCAACGCGCTCTCCCCGGCCCGGGTCTCCAAGGTCGAGGTCGTCGACCTCGCGGCCCGCTCCGCGCGCGTGACGGTCCCCGACTACCAGCTCTCGCTGGCGATCGGCAAGGAGGGCCAGAACGCCCGCCTCGCCGCCCGCCTCACGGGCTGGCGGATCGACATCCGTCCCGACACCGAGCAGCCCGCCGAGCAGCGCGGGGAATAGACCGGGAATAGATCCGGCCTGCGCAACGCTTACATCACGACAACAACCGTTCGATTCATGCCCCAAAGGGGTGAGGTCGGTACGGGGAGGTAGACTTAAGAGTGTCTGGCCGGACGCGAGCCCGCGCATGCCCTGAACGCACCTGTGTGGGGTGCCGGGAGCGAGCGGCCAAGAGAGACTTGCTGCGCATCGTGGCGGTCGAGGGCGAATGCGCCCCCGATCATCGCGGTACGCTGCCCGGCCGGGGTGCGTACGTGCATCCCGTTCTGGTCTGTCTCGATCTGGCGGTCCGCCGCCGGGCGATCCCGCGGGCGCTGCACGCTCCGGGACCGCTCGACACCGCGGCGTTGCGTCTCTACGTCGAGCAGGCAACACCGTAAGAAGCGTCGTACGGAGCCTCCGTGCGGCCTGGTATTCCGCGAGTTGGAAGTAGGTCGAGATTGCGATGAGCACTCGATGAGCACGCGATGAGTACGCCCATGAAGTAGCGACGGTCCGGACGCAGACCCGGACCTAAAAGGAGCGAAGTGGCTAAGGTCCGGGTATACGAACTCGCCAAGGAGTTCGGTGTAGAGAGCAAGGTCGTCATGGCCAAGCTCCAGGAACTCGGTGAATTCGTCCGTTCGGCGTCCTCGACGATCGAGGCCCCCGTCGTACGCAAGCTGACAGATGCCCTCCAGCAGGGCAACGGTGGCGGCAAGCCCGCCCCGCGCAAGGCTGCCCCGGCCAAGCCGGGCGCCCCCTCTCCGGCGCAGGCTGCCCGTCCGGCCGCCCCGCGCCCGCCGGCCCCGAAGCCGGCCGCGGCCGAGACGCCCGTGGCTTCGGCTCCGGTCACTCCGGCTGCCCCGGGCCCGCGCCCGACTCCCGGTCCCAAGCCGGCCCCGAAGCCCGCTCCGGCGGCTCCGGCTCCGGTCGCGGCCGAGTTCACCGCGCCCCCGTCGGCGCCGGCCGCGCCGCAGACGCCCTCGGCTCCCGCCGCGGGTGCCCGTCCGGGCGCCCCGCGTCCCGGCGGCCAGGCTCCCCGTCCGGGCGGTGCCCGTCCGGCCGGTGGCCCCGGCCAGGGCGGCCAGGGCCGTGGTGACCGTCCCGAGCGCGGCGACCGTCAGGGCGCCCCGCGTCCCGGCGGCCAGGCCCCGCGTCCGGGTGCCCGTCCCGCGGGTCCCCGTCCGGGCAACAACCCGTTCACCTCTGGTGGCTCCACCGGCATGGCGCGCCCGCAGGCGCCCCGTCCGGGCGGTGCCCCGCGTCCCGGTGGCGCCGGTGCCCCCGGTGGCCCGCGCCCGCAGGGTGCCGGCGGCCAGGACCGTGCTCCCCGTCCCCAGGGCGGTCCCGGCGGCGCTCCGCGTCCGCAGGGCGGTCCGGGCGGTGCCCGTCCCACTCCGGGCGGCATGCCCCGTCCGCAGGCCCCGCGTCCCGGCGGCGGCCCCGGCGGTAACCGTCCGAACCCCGGCATGATGCCTCAGCGTCCGGCCGCGGGCAGCCCCCGTCCCGGTGGCGGCCCCGGTGGCCGTGGTCCCGGTGCCGGCGGCGGTCGTCCCGGTGGCGGCGGCGGTCGTCCGGGTGGCGGCGGCTTCGCCGGTCGTCCGGCCGGTCCCGGTGGCGGCGGCGGTTTCGCCGGTCGTCCGGCGGGTCCCGGTGGCGGTGGCGGCGGTTTCGCCGGCCGTCCGGGTGGTCCCGGTGGTGGCGGCGGCGGTCGTCCCGGCTTCGGCGGTCGTCCGGGTGGTCCCGGTGGCCGTGGTGGAACACAGGGTGCGTTCGGCCGTCCCGGCGGTCCGGCGCGTCGTGGTCGCAAGTCGAAGCGGCAGAGGCGCCAGGAGTACGAGGCCATGCAGGCCCCGTCGGTCGGCGGCGTGATGCTGCCTCGCGGCAACGGACAGTCCGTCCGCCTGTCGCGCGGTGCGTCCCTCACCGACTTCGCCGAGAAGATCGGCGCCAACCCGGCGTCGCTCGTCGGCGTGATGATGAACCTCGGCGAGATGGTCACTGCCACGCAGTCCGTCTCCGACGAGACGCTGAAGCTCCTCGCGGACGAGATGAACTTCGTCCTCGAGATCGTCAGCCCCGAGGAGGAGGACCGCGAGCTGCTCGAGTCCTTCGACATCGAGTTCGGCGAGGACGAGGGCGACGAGGACGACCTGGTGGTCCGTCCGCCGGTCGTGACCGTCATGGGTCACGTCGACCACGGTAAGACCCGCCTTCTCGACACCATCCGCAAGACGAACGTCGTCGCGGGCGAGGCCGGCGGTATCACCCAGCACATCGGTGCGTACCAGGTGGCCACCGAGGTCAACGGTGAAGAGCGCAGGATCACCTTCATCGACACCCCCGGTCACGAGGCGTTCACCGCCATGCGTGCCCGTGGTGCCAAGTCGACCGACATCGCGATCCTCGTGGTGGCGGCCAACGACGGCGTGATGCCCCAGACGATCGAGGCGCTGAACCACGCCAAGGCGGCCGACGTGCCGATCGTGGTCGCGGTCAACAAGATCGACGTCGAGGGCGCGGACCCGACCAAGGTGCGCGGTCAGCTCACCGAGTTCGGTCTGGTGGCCGAGGAGTACGGCGGCGACACGATGTTCGTCGACATCTCCGCCAAGCAGGGCCTCAACATCGAGAGCCTGCTGGAGGCCGTGGTCCTCACCGCGGACGCCTCGCTCGACCTGCGGGCCAACCCGGAGCAGGACGCGCAGGGTATTGCGATCGAGTCCCACCTCGACCGCGGCCGCGGTGCCGTTTCGACGGTCCTGGTCCAGCGCGGCACGCTGCGCATCGGCGACACCATGGTGGTCGGCGACGCGTACGGCCGTGTCCGGGCGATGCTCGACGACAACGGCAACAACGTCGAGGAAGCGGGTCCGTCGACCCCCGTCCTGGTCCTGGGTCTCACCAACGTCCCGGGTGCCGGCGACAACTTCCTGGTCGTCGACGAGGACCGCACGGCGCGTCAGATCGCCGAGAAGCGGGCGGCGCGCGAGCGCAACGCCAACTTCGCCCGCCGGGGTGTCCGGTTCTCCCTGGAGAACCTGGACGAGGCCCTCAAGGCCGGTCTGGTGCAGGAACTCAACCTCATCATCAAGGGCGACGCGTCCGGTTCGGTGGAGGCTCTCGAGTCCTCGCTGCTCCAGCTCGACGTCGGCGAAGAGGTCGACATCCGTGTCCTGCACCGCGGTGTGGGTGCGGTCACCGAGTCCGACATCAACCTGGCGACCGGGTCCGACGCCATCGTCATCGGCTTCAACGTCCGCGCTGCGGGCCGCGCGGCGCAGATGGCGGAGCGCGAGGGCGTCGACGTCCGGTACTACTCGGTGATCTACCAGGCCATCGAGGAGATCGAGGCGGCCCTCAAGGGCATGCTCAAGCCGGAGTACGAGGAGGTCGAGCTCGGCACGGCGGAGATCCGCGAGGTCTTCAAGTCGTCCAAGCTGGGCAACATCGCCGGTGTCCTGGTCCGTTCGGGCGAGGTCAAGCGCAACACCAAGGCGCGCCTCATCCGCGACGGCAAGGTCATCGCGGAGAGCCTCAACATCTCCGGGCTGCGTCGCTTCAAGGACGACGTCACCGAGATCCGCGAAGGGTTCGAGGGCGGTATCAACCTCGGCAACTTCAACGACATCAAGGTCGACGACGTCATCGCGACGTACGAGATGCGCGAGAAGCCGCGCTCGTAAAGCGGTTCCCAGGCTGGCCGGCGGTGAGCAGTCACCGCCGGCCAGCCTGGCGTTTGCGAGATCACGCGATTCCCCGCGTCCCTTCCCGGGGCGCGGGGAACTGTGTGACCAGGCCCGGAAACCCCGTCGAGCGAACCGACGGTTCGTTGTACGGTTCTGATGTCCCTGCCAAGTGCCTTGGCAGGCCGTCTACCCCGTACCGGCGGGACATCCGGTTACACATGTATGTGGGGACGCTGTCCTTCGATCTGCTCCTCGGCGACGTTCACTCGCTCAAGGAGAAACGCTCTCTCGTCCGGCCGATCGTCGCCGAACTCCAGCGGAAGTACGCGGTGAGTGCCGCCGAGACGGGCAACCAGGACCTTCACCGCAGGGCCGAGATCGGCCTGGCGGTGGTCTCCGGGGACACCACGCATCTGGCCGACGTACTGGACCGGTGCGAACGGCTGGTCGCGGCCCGACCGGAGGTGGAACTGCTGTCGGTACGACGCAGGCTCCACAGCGACGAAGACTGACGAAGACCGACGCAACACGCAAGGCGAAGAAGGAGACGGACCAGTGGCCGACAACGCGCGGGCGAAGAGGCTGGCGGACCTCATCCGAGAGGTGGTGGCCAAGAAGATGCAGCGCGGGATCAAGGACCCGCGGCTCGGCACTCACGTCACCATCACGGACACCCGGGTCACCGGGGACCTCCGGGAGGCCACCGTCTTCTACACGGTGTACGGGGACGACGAGCAGCGTGCCGAGGCGGCCGCGGGCCTGGAGAGCGCCAAGGGCGTCCTCCGCTCGGCCGTCGGCGCGGCGGCGGGCGTGAAGTTCACGCCGACGCTGACGTTCGTCGCGGACGCCCTGCCGGACACCGCCAAGACGATCGAGGACCTCCTCGACAAGGCACGGGCCTCGGACGCGGCGGTGCGCGAGGTCTCGGCCGGCGCGGCCTTCGCGGGTGACGCGGACCCGTACAAGAAGCCGGGCGAGGACGACGAGAACGACGAGGACGACGAGAACGACGAGGGCGACGCGGTTAAATGACGCAGAAGCCCAAAACGCCCGACGGGCTTGTCATTGTCGACAAGCCGTCGGGCTTCACCTCGCACGACGTGGTCGCCAAGATGCGCGGCATCGCCCGGACCCGCCGGGTCGGCCACGCCGGCACCCTCGACCCCATGGCGACGGGCGTTCTCGTCCTCGGCGTCGAGAAGGCCACCAAGCTCCTCGGCCACCTCGCGCTCACCGAGAAGGAGTACCTCGGCACGATCCGGCTCGGCCAGAACACGCTGACCGACGACGCCGAGGGCGAGATCACCTCCTCGGCGGACGCCTCCGGGGTGAAGCGCGACGCGATCGACGCCGGGGTGGCCAAGCTGACCGGCGCCATCATGCAGGTGCCGTCCAAGGTCAGCGCCATCAAGATCGACGGCGTGCGCTCGTACAAGCGGGCGCGCGAGGGCGAGGAGTTCGAGATCCCGGCCCGCCCGGTGACCATCTCGTCGTTCGCGGTGTACGACATCCGTGACGCGGTCGCCGAGGACGGCACCCCGGTGCTCGACCTCGTCGTCTCCGTCGTCTGCTCGTCGGGGACGTACATCCGGGCGATCGCCCGCGACCTCGGCGCGGACCTGGGCGTCGGCGGTCACCTCACCGCCCTGCGCCGCACCCGCGTCGGCCCGTACAAGCTGGACTCCGCGCGCACCCTCGACCAGCTCCAGGAGGAGCTGACGGTGATGCCGATCGCGGAGGCGGCCGCGGCCGCGTTCCCGCGCTGGGACGTGGACGCCAAGCGGGCCCGGCTGCTGCTCAACGGCGTCCGGCTGGAGATGCCCGACGAGTACACGGGCAAGGGCACCACGGCCGTCTTCGACCCCGAGGGCGCGTTCATCGCGCTGGTCGAGGAACAGAAGGGCAAGGCCAAGAGCCTGGCCGTCTTCGCCTGAGGATCGTGCGCCCGGGCCGGGCGCGCGGCCGGGCGGACATCTCGCCCGTGGAGCGGCGGTCACGGGGTCTCGTGCCCGCCGCTCAACGGTCCCCCCTCGGTTCCCCCACCCAAGGTGTATCCATCCGACCTGCCGTATTCACCCCATCGGGCGGGCGCTCGGAGTGAACCAGGGGAGTAGAGGGGGGCGCGTTCGCCTCACGATCTGTCCCGTTGATCACCTCGCCCCTACCGTCGGAACAGGAGCGCGGCGGGGAGGTTCGAGTATGGCGGGGCGAGGCCCGCGGACGGGGTTCGAAGAGGCGGCGGACGGCGCCGTTCAGCCGGGGGACGACGCCCTCGTACGCGTCCGCGACCTGGCCGGCCGGCCACGCGGCACGGGTTTCGCGGCCGACCACCACGGCACCGTGATCACCAGCCACGAGGTCGTCGACGGCCTCGACCGGCTCGTCCTGCACGCTCCCGGCGGCCGCACCTGCCTGCTGGGCGCCGACGCGGTCACTCCCCTGCCCGACCTCGGTCTCGCCCTCGTACACACCCGAGGACTCGGCCTCAGCCCGCTCCCCGTCACCGTGCGGGACCACGTCGCGACCGGCACCTACGTCAGGCTTGCCGCGGGCGGCTGGCGCGAGGCGCGCGTGCTGGGCTCCTCCAGCGTGCCGTACGCGGCCGCCGGCCCGACCCATCTCCCGCACGGCGCACTGGAGTTGGCGATCGGCACGGCGGGCGCCGACGCGCTCAGGCCGGGCGGCGGAGCGGCCGGGGGGCCGGTCCTCGACGCCCGCACCGGCGCGGTGGTCGCGGTCGTCGGCACCGCCCCGCGCGCCGCCACCCCGGACGGCACCCCGCCGGGGGACACACCGGCGGGCCGTCGAGCGCCCGGATGCGCCGTTCCCCTGCGGGGCGGCACGGGGCCCCTCGCCGAGCTGCTGGCCCGTAACGCGGCCACCGTGCCCGCTTATGGCGCCGATCTGAACCTCGCGGCCGCGCTGGAACTCACCGCGACCTCGATGGGCTCGGACGGACCCCGCCCGCCGACGCCGTCCGGACCCGCGGGTGTGCGGCAGGGGATCGTCGAACGGGCTGATGTCATCAGGGAGTTCGCGTCCTTCGAGCGCGGCCCGGCCCTCGTCCTCGGACTCGTCGGCCCGCCCGGCAGCGGCCGTACGACCGAGCTGGCCGCCCTCGCCGCCCGCCGCCTGCGGGGTCCCGAGTCGGCTCCCACCCTCTGGCTGCGCGGCGCCGACCTCCGCCCCGACGACACCTCGGTGGCCGACGCGGCGACGCGCGCCCTGGAGCGCGCCGGGCGGATCGTCGCCGCGTCCCGGCGGACCACCGGGGCGACCGGTGCGCCGGCCGCGCGGCGCTCCCCGGCCGACAGGAGCGTCCTGCCTCCCGAGGGGTACGGCGGCGAACTGGGCGACATCGCCCCGGATCGCCTGGCCGCGTCCGCACACGCCGCGGGCCGGCCCCTGCTCCTCCTCCTCGACGGCCCCGAGGAGATGCCCCCCGAACTCGCCCACCGCCTCCCGGCCTGGACGGAGGCGACGACGGCCTGGCTGACGCAGACCGGCACCCGGCTCGCGGTCGCCTGCCGCGTGGAGTACTGGGAAGGGGCCGGGACGGAATTCCCCACGGCGCTGCTGCACCACCCGGCGTACGTCGGTGGGCAGGCGCCGCTGGATTCCGCGGTGTCGCCATCCGGCGTCGGGAGGGGGCCGGCTCCGGCCGGGGACATCGGCGGGCAGTTGTCCGCCTACGGGGACGGGTGGTCGCCGACGGGCGCGGGCGCGCCGCCAGCGACGGACGCCGCCCGGGTGTCGGCGCCGGACGAGGGTGGGGGGCTGCCCGCCTGTGTACTGCTCGGTGAGCTGAGCGAGGCGGAGGCGCGGTCGGCGCGGGCGCGTGCCGGGATTCCGGAAGGCGCCCTGGTGCCGGCCGACGCCCGTCGTCCCCTGGTGCTGCGGCTGCTCTCCGAGGTGATGGCCGCGCCCGTGGACCTACGGGCCGGACAGCTCGACCGCGACGACGTGTTCGCCGCTCACCTCGACCTGATGTGCCTGCGCGTCGCGGTCCGCCTCGCCGCGGCGAACGGACTGCGCGGCACGGCCGTGCGCCGGCTCGCCGCCCGGGTCTCCGGCCAGGTGCACGAAGCCGCCCGGCGCTGCCTGGGCCCCGGACAGGGCCAACTGGACCGGGCCTCCTTCGAGAGCGTCTTCCCCTGGGGCCCCGCCCGGGGACGTCTCGCCGGCATCACCGGCTGGGCGTCCGCCGTCCTCACCGAAGGACTCCTCGTCCCCGCGGGCGAGGGCTACCGCTTCGCCCACGAGGAGCTCGCCGACTGGATCCAGGGCACCCATCTCGACCTGGACGCGGCGCTGGACAGCCTGGTCCACCGCGGGCGCGGCACCCTCGACACCGGCTCCGGGTGCACGGAGACCACGGCGCCCGGCCGCCGGAACGCCCACCGCGTCCGGCCCACCCCGCCCGACGCCGGGGCGCACCACGTCAGGACCCCGGCCTCCGGGGCGGGCGCCCCTCCCGTCCCCCGTCACAGGATCGGCCCCGTCGTCGAGACCCTGCTCCTGCTGGCCCGCCAACAGGCCGCCGCGGAACTGACGCTCCGCCTTGAGGACCTCGTCCACGCGGTCGACGATCTGCTGCCCCCGCCCGAAGCGCCGGACCCGCTCACCGCCCCGCCGGGCGACCCCCTCTGGTGGGCCACCCGCCTCTGCGCGACCGTCCTGCTCCGGGTGCCCGACGCGACCCCCTGCATCAGCGCGCTGCGGCTGCTCACCGAACGGATCGTGCTGTGGCGGCACCAGGGCAGGGCCGTACCGGACGCGTTCGGCCCGGCCTTCTGGGTGGCGCTGCCCGTCCCGGACACGGAACGCTTCGACCTGCTCAGGCGCCTGGTGGCCGCCGACCCCCGCAGGTCTCCGGCGACCGAGCCCCCGTACCCGGGAGAGGCCCCCGCCGCCCCGCGCCACCTCGACACGGTCTCGCGGCTCCTCGCCGCCGACCCCATCGCCGTACACCGCCACCTCACCCGCTGGTTCGACGACGAGCGGCCCCTGACCGCGACGCCGAACGCGACCGTGGCGACGGCCGCGCAGGCACTGCTGTACGCGCACCGGCGGCGCGCCCCGGATGATCTGACCGAGGCCCTGATGGCCGCCGCCCATCCACGCGGCGACGAACTGCTGGCCGTGCTGGCCGAGGAGGAACCGTCCGCCGTGTGCCGGGCGGTCGAACGGTGGGCGCACGACGAACGGCCGAGGCGCCGGGCGGCGGCCGTCGCCCACGGGCTGCGCGCGGCATCGTTCGCGGCCGGCCCGTTCGACCGCGAGCCGCTGCGTCACGCGGCTCTCGCCCTGCTCGCCCGGCCCGCCGACCGGGCCCTGCACGGCGGAGCGCTCGGCATCCTCGTACAGGATCCGCTCGCCCGGCCCCGGTGCCTGCCGCAGGCTCTGGAACGCTTCGCGGCCGGAGACCCACGGCTGCCGGCGAGCGCGCTGGCCGCCGCGCTCGGCACCGACCCGGAGCCCGTGCTCGACGCGTTCCGCGACCGGCTGCGGCGGCTCGGCCCCGACACGGCCGAGCTGCTGCGCGCCCTCGCGGACGTCACCACACCCGCGCTGGCCCGCCCGGTCGCCGCGCTCGTACGGGAGACCGTGGAGTCGTGCCCCGGAGTCGCCGCGTACATGGCCGCCGACGTGGACCGCCGCATCGACCACGGCAGCGCCACTCAAGGAGCATTGTTTCCCCTGGTCAGCGGACTGCTGGAGACGTGTGGCACCTCGGTGCGGAGCGCGCTCGCCCAGGTCCTGGCGACGCCCGGAGAGCAGGCGCCGGGAGACAGGGCGGCGGCCTCGCTGCGGCGCGAACTGCTCGATCTGCTGCTGGCGCACGAGCGCGACCCGGCCGTGCTCGACACCGTGCTGAGAGCCGCCGCCGAAGGCCTCGACCGCAGGGGGGAGACACCCACCCGCGAACTGGTGCACCGCGTCGGCCTCCTCCTCGTCCGCACCCCGGCCGGGGCCGGCGCCTTCGACCGAGGCCTGGCCGACCTGGCCCGGCGCGTTCCCGGCTTCGCCACCCTGCTGGCCCGCTGGGTGACCGGCACCCCCGAGGAGCGGTCCGTCCTCGTGGGGCCCGGCACGCGCCGCCTGATCGAGAACCTGGCCGGGGCGAGAGCTCCCGTCTGACCCACGCCCGCACGCCCCGACGCACTCGGTACCGCACACCGCGGCGCTGAGCGATCGGTCACAGCCTGATGCCGATGCAAGCCGAGAGCGCACGGCATGGCACCCTTAGAGCTGCGAATAAGGCAATCATGGACACGGGTTCGACAAGGAGCGGTCACAGTGCAGCGCTGGCGTGGCTTGGAGGACATCCCCCAGGACTGGGGGCGCAGCGTCGTCACCATCGGTTCCTACGACGGGGTGCACCGCGGACACCAGGTCATCATCCGGCATGCCGTGGACCGCGCACGCGAGCTGGGCGTCCCCTCCGTCGTGGTCACCTTTGACCCGCACCCCAGCGAGGTCGTCCGCCCCGGCAGCCACCCCCCGCTGCTCGCCCCGCACCACCGCCGCGCCGAGCTGATGGCCGAACTGGGTGTCGACGCCCTGCTCATCCTGCCGTTCACCACCGAGTTCTCGAAGCTGTCGCCCGCCGACTTCGTGGTCAAGGTGCTGGTCGACAAGCTGCACGCCAAGGCGGTCGTCGAGGGCCCCAACTTCCGCTTCGGCCACAAGGCCGCGGGCAATGTCGGCTTCCTGCGTGAGCAGGGGGAGACGTACGACTTCGAGGTCGAGGTCGTCGACCTGTTCGTGTCCGGCGAGGCGGGCGGCGGCGAGCCGTTCTCCTCGACCCTCACGCGGCGCCTCGTAGCCGAGGGCGATGTCGAGGGCGCGCGCGAGATCCTCGGCCGGCCGCACCGCGTCGAGGGCGTCGTCGTCCGTGGCGCCCAGCGCGGCCGCGAACTCGGCTTCCCCACGGCGAACGTCGAGACCCTCCCGCACACCGCGATCCCCGCCGACGGCGTCTACGCCGGCTGGCTGCACGCCCAGGGCGAGGCCATGCCCGCCGCGATCTCCGTGGGCACGAACCCGCAGTTCGACGGCACCGAGCGCACGGTGGAGGCGTACGCCATCGACCGCGTCGGCCTCGACCTCTACGGCCTGCACGTCGCCGTCGACTTCCTCGCGTTCGTCCGCGGCCAGGCCAGGTTCGACTCCATCGAGGCTCTGCTGGTGGCCATCGGCGACGATGTGAAGCGCTCGCGGGAACTGATCGAGGCGTACGACGGGGAGTAGCCCTTCCCGGCCCTTCTCCGGCCCCGCCCCGATACGTGAAGACCCGCACCGTCCGTGAACGGTGCGGGTCTTCACGGGTTTCCGGCGGTCGGCCCCTCGACGGAGCCGGTCGCCGCTACTGGTGCGGGGGCGCCGGAGGCGGTGGGATCTGCCCCTGGTGCGGCAGGTAGGACTGACCGGGCTGGAACTGCTGGTCAGGCTGCGGCGGCTGCGGGTATCCCTGTGCCGGCGCCTGCGGGTAGGGCTGACCGGGCTGCGGCGGGTAGGGCTGTCCCGGCTGGGCGTACGGCTGTCCGGGCTGCGGCGGCTGCGGAACCTGCCCAGGAGCGGGCGGGCCCGGAACCTGCTGCCCGGGAGCGTAGTGTCCGGGAACCTGCTGGCCGGGAACGTACTGACCCGGCATCGGCGGCGCGGCCACCGGCGGCGGGTTGCCGTCGTTGGTCCACAGCCCGTGCGACTGCTGGTGCCGCGCGAAGTCCTCGGCGACCATCGCGGAGAGGTTGAAGTACGCCTCCCGGACCTTGGGCCGCATCATGTCGAGGTCGACCTCCGCGCCCGCGGACAGATGTTCGTCGAACGGCACGGTCACGACACCGCGGCAGCGCGTCTCGAAGTGGCTGACGATGTCGTCCACCTTGATCATCTTGCCGGTCTCGCGCACTCCGGAGATGACGGTGATCGAGCGCGAGACGAGGTCCGCGTACCCGTGCGCCGACAGCCAGTCCAGCGTCGTACTGGCGCTGCTCGCCCCGTCCACCGACGGCGTCGAGATGATGATGAGCTGGTCGGCGAGGTCCAGCACCCCGCGCATGGCGCTGTACAGCAGACCCGTGCCGGAGTCGGTCAGGATGATCGGGTACTGCTTGCCGAGGACGTCGATCGCGCGCCGGTAGTCCTCGTCGTTGAACGCCGTGGACACGGCCGGGTCGACGTCGTTGGCGATGATCTCCAGCCCGGAGGGCGCCTGGGAGGTGAACCGCCGGATGTCCATGTACGAGTTGATGTACGGGATCGCCTGCACGAGGTCACGGATGGTGGCCCCGGTCTCGCGGCGCACCCGGCGGCCGAGCGTGCCCGCGTCCGGGTTGGCGTCGATGGCGAGGATCTTGTCCTGACGCTCGGTCGCGAGTGTGGAGCCGAGCGCCGTCGTCGTGGTCGTCTTGCCGACACCGCCCTTGAGGCTGATGACGGCGATCCGGTAGCAGGACAGCACCGGAGTGCGGATCAGCTCCAACTTCCGCTGCCGCTCGGCCTCTTCCTTCTTGCCGCCCAGCTTGAACCGGGACTGCGCGGTGGCCGGACGGCCGCTCTTGACCTTCTGCCGCTTGTTGTTGAGCAGCCGGTCGGAGGACAGCTCCACGGCCGCGGTGTAACCGAGCGGGGCCGCACCGGGGTTGGTCGGCTGCCGCTGATCGTGCCGCACGGGCTGCGGCCAGGCGGTACCGGTCCGCGGGTCCACGGGGGCGGTCGGGGCGGCGGGCTGCTGCTGCACGGGCGGCGGGCCCGGCTGGTACGGAGGCTGCTGCTGGGCCGGTGCCGGTGCCGGGTGGGCCGCCGGGGCGGCCTGCGGCTGCGCGAGGTCGTAACCGGGCTGCGGGGCGGGCGAGTCGGGCACCGGCTGGGGGAATCCGTAGCCGGGTGCCTGCGGGGCGGCGGGGTGAGCTGCCTGCTGGTCCTGGGGTGCGGCGCCGGGCTGGGGGAAGCCGTAGCCCGGTGCGGGTGCGGGCTGTGCCGGGGCCTGCGGGAACCCGTAGCCCGGCTGAGAGGCAGGAGCGGGCGCGGGGGCCTGCGGCGGCACAGCGCCCGACGCGGGCTGGGGGAATCCGTAGCCGGGTGCCTGCGGGGCGACGGGGTGGGCTGCCTGCTGGTCCTGGGGTGCGGTGCCGGGCTGAGGGAATCCGTAGCCCGGGGCGGGCGGGGTCGCGGGTGCGGGGGCCGGAACGGGCGCGCCGGGCTGCGGGAAGCCGTAGCTGCCGTGCGGGGCGGACGCCGGGTCCTGGGCGCCGGACTGAGGGAACCCGTAGCTTCCCTGCTGCGGCGCGGCCGGGGCGGGCACTGCCGAGGGCTGGGCGTGCGGGGGAGCCGGCACGGACTGCGGTGCCGGGGGCTGGAAGGGCTGGCCGGGGGCGGGAGCAGGTGCCGGCGCGGGGGGCTGGAAGGGCTGGCCGGGAGCCGGTGCCTGTGCGGCCGAGGGCTGGAAAGGCTGGCCGGGAGCCGGCGAGGCTGGGGGCTGGAAAGGCTGGCCGGGAGCCGGAGCCACGGGTGCCTGCTGGGGCGTCGGAGCCTGGTGCGGCACCTGGCCCTGCGCGGCCGGCGCGGGTTCCGTCGTGGCGGGCCACTGCGGGGCCGGCGCGGGGGCCGCGGGCTGGTAGGAGGGCGGCAACGGCGGCAGCCCACCCTGCGGCAGCGGCGGCGGAGTCCAGGCGGGAGGCGCGTCCTGCACACCTTCGGGCTCGTGCGGCCGGACCGGCTCGTGCGGCCGGACCACGGGCACCGCGTCCTGGGGCTCGCTGTCCTGAGGCACCGTGTCCTGGGGGTCACTGTCCCGGAGCGAGGTGTCCTGAAGCTCGTACTCGGCGGCGTCGTGCGCACCCGAGTCCTTACCGGCGTCCGTACCGGCGTCCGTACCGGCGTCCGTACCGGCGTCCGTACCGGCGTCCGTACCGGCGTCCGTACCGGCGTCCGTACCGGCGTCCGTACCGGCGTCCGTACG
>NZ_JBSFZS010000098.1:23117-30431 GCF_053600395.1 Streptomyces sp. NPDC005070
CGTACGGACTGCGCCGTCGGTCTCGGCCGGGGCGGCGGCCGGTACCCCGGTGGACCCGGAGCCGGGAGAAGCGACGAGGGCGTCGGCGGGGGCGGCCCGGTCGGCCACCGGCGCGTCGCTCACGCCCACGCGCTGGGACTGGGAGGCCGCCTCAAGCGACTGATAGGCGAGCACGGGATCGACGACGGGCGCGGGCTCGGACGCGGCCACGGGCTGGGCGGGAGCCGCCTGCCCGGTCCGGCCGTCGTCCTCCGGCTGGACCAGGGCCAAGGCCACGGGGGCTCCCGCAGCCTCGGCTGCGTCCTCGCCGGACACCGTGCCCTCGTCGCCCCGGTCGTCGCCTTCGGCGGAGGCGGGCGCGTCCTCGGTCTCGGCCTGGGCGTCCCCGCCGCCGGCTCCGGAGGCGGGCGCGTCCTCGGCCCCGGCGTCCTCGGAAGCCGTCCGCTCCGCGATCTCACGCTGCAGCGCGACAGCGGAGAACCGCATGGTCGCGCCGCTCTCAAGGTCCCCGTTCCCGGAATCCTGTAGGTCGGAAGCGGTGCTGGGAACGGCGGCGGCCGGAGCGGCAGGCGTCCACGGCGCGGGGAACCCGCCCGCGGGGAGGTTCGGCAGCGCGGTCGGGCCGCCGACCTCGCCGACCGGAGCCGGAGCCGGAGCCGGCGCGGGCGCGGGCGCGGGTACGTGAGGCTGTACGACATGGGGCGGTGCGACAGGCGGCCGGACGTCCGCGGGCCCGTGCTCGGGACCGGCGACGGGCGCCGAACCGGTCACCGGAGCAGCCGTCGGCCCCTCCTCGGCGGCAGGCGCGCCCTCCGAGGCCGCCAGGTCACCCGTAGGCACCGCGTCCTCGGAACCCGGCGACTCCTGCCGCTCCCCGGCGTCCTTCACGCCCTCGGCTTCCTTCAGGCCGTCGGACTCCCCGGGGCCCTCCGAGCCCACCGGACCGTCCGAGTCCCCCGAGTCGCCCGTGCCCCCCGAATCCCCGGAACCGGCCGAGGCGTTCTGCGTGTACCAGGCGGGCGGCGCGTAGTCGATGGTGAACTCGCCCGTCGTCTCGACGGCGGACTCGGCGTCGGACTGGTCATCGCCGGGCGTGGCCCAGCCCCCGCGGATCCCGTCCCGATCGCTGTTCACAATTCCTCCTGGTGTGGTCGAGCACTCGCAAGCCGTGCCGGGTCGACCGTCTGCTTGTCGTCCGTTGACGTTCACGGACGACCGAGGCCGCCCGAAGTCCGTACGAGACCGCCCGAATTGACCGGCCCCCCGGATAACGCGAGCCCCCCGTGCACGGGTTCAGGCGTCGCGCCCGGTCCCAGCCTAATCACCATGACTGTTCGCGGGGCAGGCCCGTCCACCGCACCGCGGCAGCCCGTTACGGCACACCCTGCCCAGAAGTGGCCTACGCACGCTCACCATTGACCCCGAAAGCGGACAAACAATGGCACCCGGAAGACCACTTGGGGTACGGCCGGGCAGACAAAAGGGCCGCCGCGGAAGACTCTCCGCACCGGCCCCGGTTCTCGATGTCCCGCTACTCCGTCGGCAGACCACCCGCGTGCGGAGCCGGCTCCAGATCGAACTCGCCGTCCCGGGCGCCCAGCACGAAGGCCCGCCACTCCGCCTCCGTGTACCGGAGGACCGTCCCCGGGTCGAGGGAGGACCGCATGGCCACCGCGCCCTCGGGCAGGTGGGCGATCTCGACCCGCTCCTCGTGCTCCTCGGTGCCCGGCGCGCTCTGCCATTCGGCGCCCGAGATGTCCATTGCGTAGAGCTCGTCCTTCTCCCGCTCCTTGCGTGCCCTGACGTCGTTCTCCGCTTCCTCGGCCATGTTCCGCCGGCCCCTTCCCCACGTATGAATGACCTCTGCCGTCACCCTAGTGGCCTGGTACACACCGTCCGGGAAGGTTCGCGGACCCGGACAGACGTATCCGGCCAGGCTGGTACCCTGTGAAACGGCCGTTTGTGTACGCACCTCCGGAGCACAGCTCTGAAGGCCGCGCCCAGCGGATCCCCGCCTTCCGAGTCACGGAAGCTCCCCTGAGAATTCGACCAGGGGCACTCGGTGGCAGACACGAGACTACAAGGAGTAAGCGTGCCGCTCGACGCCGCTACGAAGAAGCAGCTCATCAGCGAGTTCGGTCAGAAGGAGGGCGACACCGGCTCCCCCGAGGTCCAGGTCGCCATGCTCTCGCGCCGGATCTCGGACCTGACCGAGCACCTCAAGACCCACAAGCACGACCACCACTCCCGCCGTGGTCTTCTGATCCTGGTCGGCCAGCGTCGCCGCCTGCTTCAGTACCTGGCCAAGAAGGACATCCAGCGCTTCCGTGCGCTGGTCGACCGCCTGGGCATCCGCCGCGGTGCGGCCGGCGGCGCCAAGTAAGACGCCGTGAAGGGAGCGGTTCCCACCTCTTGGGGACCGCTCCTTTTGCTGTATGTGCTGCCGAGGGCGCTCTCTACGTGCGGAGTGTCACCGACGCTTTGTAGTGTGGTAGCACAACGCAATACGCAGGAAACAGCACGTACGAACACAGCGTGACGAAGCCCTACCCGCCGGGTAGGGCATCTCACGACAACGAACGAGGAGAAGCGCGCCTCATCGCCGCCGGTCCTCGGTAGTGGCTCCCGGGCGCGACAGCCCCGGGTGCTTCGATCGAAGACCGGCCCGCACCAGAAGGAGCGCTTCTCCGCCACCGTCCCCCTGCCACACGGGCAGGACGGGACGAAGACGAGGAGAAAACGCTAGTGGAGAACGAGACCCACTACGCCGAGGCCGTTATCGACAACGGTTCCTTCGGCACCCGCACCATCCGCTTCGAGACGGGCAGGCTGGCCAGGCAGGCCGCCGGCTCCGCCGTCGCGTACCTGGACGACGACACCATGGTGCTGTCGGCCACCACCGCTTCGAAGAAGCCCAAGGACCAGCTCGACTTCTTCCCCCTGACGGTGGACGTCGAGGAGCGGATGTACGCCGCCGGCAAGATCCCCGGCAGCTTCTTCCGCCGTGAGGGCCGTCCCTCCGAGGACGCGATCCTCACCTGTCGTCTGATCGACCGCCCGCTGCGTCCGTCCTTCAAGAAGGGCCTTCGCAACGAGATCCAGGTCGTCGCCACGATCATGGCGCTCAACCCCGACCACCTGTACGACGTCGTGGCGATCAACGCCGCCTCCGCGTCCACGCAGCTCGCGGGTCTTCCCTTCTCCGGCCCGGTCGGCGGCGTCCGCGTCGCGCTGATCAACGGCCAGTGGGTCGCGTTCCCGACGCACACCGAGCTCGAGGACGCCGTCTTCGACATGGTCGTCGCCGGTCGCGTCCTGGAGGACGGCGACGTCGCGATCATGATGGTCGAGGCCGAGGCCACCGAGAAGACCATCACGCTCGTCCAGGGTGGCGCCGAGGCGCCGACCGAGGAGGTCGTGGCCGCCGGTCTCGACGCCGCGAAGCCCTTCATCAAGGTCCTGTGCAAGGCGCAGTCGGACCTCGCCGCGAAGGCCGCCAAGCCGACCGGCGAGTTCCCGATCTTCCTGGACTACCAGGACGACGTCTTCGAGGCCCTGACCGCCGCGGTCAAGAGCGAGCTCGCCCAGGCGCTCACCATCGCCGGCAAGCAGGACCGCGAGGCCGAGCTGGACCGCGTCAAGGAGATCGCCGCCGAGAAGCTGCTCCCGCAGTTCGAGGGCCGCGAGAAGGAGATCTCCGCCGCGTACCGCGCGCTGACCAAGAAGCTCGTCCGCGAGCGCGTCATCAAGGACAAGGTCCGCATCGACGGCCGCGGCGTCACGGACATCCGTACGCTGGCCGCCGAGGTCGAGGCCATCCCGCGCGTGCACGGCTCGGCGCTGTTCGAGCGTGGCGAGACCCAGATCCTGGGCGTCACCACCCTCAACATGCTCCGCATGGAGCAGCAGCTGGACACCCTCTCCCCGGTGACCCGCAAGCGCTACATGCACAACTACAACTTCCCGCCGTACTCCGTCGGCGAGACCGGCCGCGTCGGCTCCCCGAAGCGCCGCGAGATCGGCCACGGCGCGCTCGCCGAGCGCGCGATCGTGCCGGTCCTGCCGACCCGCGAGGAGTTCCCCTACGCGATCCGTCAGGTGTCCGAGGCCCTCGGCTCCAACGGCTCGACGTCCATGGGCTCGGTCTGCGCCTCCACGATGTCGCTGCTCAACGCCGGTGTGCCGCTGAAGGCCGCCGTCGCGGGTATCGCCATGGGTCTGATCTCTCAGGAGATCGACGGCCAGACGCACTACGTCGCCCTCACCGACATCCTCGGTGCGGAGGACGCCTTCGGCGACATGGACTTCAAGGTCGCCGGCACCAAGGAGTTCGTGACCGCCCTCCAGCTCGACACCAAGCTGGACGGCATTCCCGCCTCCGTCCTGGCCGCGGCCCTCAAGCAGGCCCGCGACGCCCGCCTCCACATCCTCGACGTGATGATGGAAGCGATCGACACGCCGGACGAGATGTCCCCGAACGCCCCGCGGATCATCACCGTCAAGATCCCCGTGGACAAGATCGGTGAGGTCATCGGCCCCAAGGGCAAGATGATCAACCAGATCCAGGAGGACACCGGCGCCGACATCACGATCGAGGACGACGGCACCATCTACATCGGTGCCGCCCAGGGTTCGCAGGCCGAGGCCGCGCGCGCCACGATCAACTCGATCGCCAACCCGACCATGCCGGAGGTCGGCGAGCGCTACCTGGGCACCGTCGTGAAGACGACGACCTTCGGCGCGTTCGTGTCGCTGCTCCCGGGCAAGGACGGTCTGCTGCACATCTCGCAGATCCGCAAGCTCGCAGGCGGCAAGCGCGTGGAGAACGTCGAGGACGTCGTCGGCGTGGGCTCCAAGGTCCAGGTCGAGATCGCCGAGATCGACTCCCGCGGCAAGCTCTCCCTGATCCCCGTGATCGAGGGCGAAGGCGACGATGAGAAGAAGGACGACACCGACCAGTGACGTCGAGTAGCTCCACGACGACGGCCCGCACCTCTTCTGAGGCGCGGGCCGTCGCCCGTACCCAAACCCTCATCAAGGGTGCGAACGGCATCGGCACGGTCCGCAAGACCACCCTGCCCGGCGGCCTGCGCATCGTCACCGAGACGCTCCCCTCCGTGCGCTCCGCCACGTTCGGCATCTGGGCGCACGTGGGCTCCCGCGACGAGACGCCGTCTCTGAACGGCGCCACGCACTACCTGGAGCATCTGCTCTTCAAGGGCACCAGCCGCAGGTCCGCCCTGGACATCTCCTCGGCGATCGACGCGGTCGGCGGCGAGATGAACGCGTTCACGGCCAAGGAGTACACGTGCTACTACGCACGCGTGCTCGACACCGACCTGCCGCTGGCCATCGACGTCGTCTGCGACATGCTCACCGGCTCGCTCATCCTCGAGGACGACGTCAACGTCGAGCGCGGTGCCATCCTCGAAGAGATCGCGATGACCGAGGACGACCCGGGCGACTGCGTGCACGACCTGTTCGCGCACACGATGCTCGGCGACACCCCCCTCGGCCGCCCGGTCCTCGGCACGGTCGACACCGTCAACGCCCTCACCGCGGACCGCATCCGCCGCTTCTACAAGAAGCACTACGACCCGACGCACCTCGTCGTGGCCTGCGCGGGCAACGTCGACCACAACAAGGTCGTACGCCAGGTCCGTGCCGCCTTCGAGAAGGCCGGCGCCTTCAAGTACGCCACGGCCGCCCCCATCGCCCCGCGCGACGGCCTGCGCAGCATCCGCACCGCGGGCCGCGTCGAGCTCCTCGGCCGCAAGACGGAGCAGGCCCACGTCGTCCTCGGCATGCCGGGCCTGGCCCGCACCGACGACCGCCGCTGGGCCCTCGGCGTCCTGAACACCGCCCTCGGCGGCGGCATGTCCTCGCGCCTGTTCCAGGAGGTCCGCGAGAAGCGCGGCCTGGCCTACAGCGTGTACTCGTACACGTCGGGCTTCGCCGACTGCGGCCTCTTCGGCGTCTACGCGGGCTGCCGCCCGAGCCAGGTCCACGACGTCCTCAAGCTGTGCCGCGACGAGCTCGACCAGGTCGCCGAGCACGGTCTCTCGGACGACGAGATAGGCCGCGCCATCGGCCAGCTCCAGGGCTCCACGGTCCTCGGCCTCGAGGACACCGGGGCGTTGATGAACCGGATCGGCAAGAGTGAGCTGTGCTGGGGCGAGCAGATGTCGGTCGACGACATGCTCGCCCGGATAGCGTCGGTCACCCCGGACGAGGTCCGTTCCGTCGCCCGGGACGTCCTCGGACAGCGGCCCTCGCTGGCGGTCATCGGTCCGGTCAAGGACAAGCAGGCGTCCCGGCTGCACGACGCGGTCGCGTAAATCCCGTCTCGGTAAGGAACGAAGCAATGAGCAAGCTGCGCGTGGCGGTCCTCGGTGCCAAGGGCCGGATCGGAGCCGAGGCGGTACGAGCCGTCGAGGCCGCCGACGACATGGAGCTGGTGGCCGCGCTGAGCCGTGGCGACAAGCTGGAGACGCTGGTCGAGGCCGGCACCCAGGTCGTGGTCGAGCTGACCACCCCGGCCTCGGTGATGGGCAACCTCGACTTCTGCGTCCGGCACGGCATCCACGCCGTGGTCGGCACGACCGGCTGGACCGAGGAGCGCCTCGCGCAGCTCGGCACCTCGCTCGCCGCGTCCCCGGAGACGGGCGTGCTCATCGCGCCCAACTTCTCCATCGGGGCCGTCCTGACGATGAAGTTCGCCGAGGCCGCCGCGCCGTACTTCGAGTCCGTCGAGGTCGTCGAACTGCACCACCCGAACAAGGTGGACGCCCCCAGCGGCACCGCCACGCGCACCGCTCAGCTCATCGCGGCGGCCCGCGAGCGCGCCGGCAGCGCCCCGCAGCCCGACGCCACGGCCACCGCCCTGGACGGCGCCCGCGGCGCCGACGTCGACGGCGTCCCGGTGCACGCGATCCGGCTGCGCGGCCTCCTGGCCCACCAGGAGGTCCTCCTCGGCGGTGAGGGCGAGACCCTGACCATCCGCCACGACTCCCTCCACCACAGCAGCTTCATGCCGGGCATCCTGCTCGGCGCCCGCCGCGTGGTGACCACCCCGGGTCTCACGTTCGGCCTGGAACACTTCCTCGACCTCGGCTGAGCCGGGGACGTACGACAGTTAGCCGGCAGACATGCGCGCGAAGATCACCTATGCCATCACGGCCGCCGTCCTGGTCGTCTATTTCGTCCTGGTCGGCAGCCGGGGCGTGCTGCTCATCCAGAACGGCACCCTGATCACCGTCACCTTCGGTGTCGCGGTGCTGATCCTGCCGGTCATCGGCATCTGGTTCCTCTGGC
>NZ_JBSFZS010000099.1:0-29612 GCF_053600395.1 Streptomyces sp. NPDC005070
GAGCAGGCGAAGCCCGCAGAAGGTAGCCCTGCGGGCACCTGCTCCGCAACGCAATTCCCCGCGTGGCGCCCCGCAGGTCGTCAGGGCCCGCGTCGCCCGCCCCGCGGGTCGCCGGCATCCCGCGCGGCCCCGCCCCGCAGCCCTCCGAGCCGGACGCTCAGCGGCGTGACCTCGATCGGTCCAGTGCCGCGACGCCGAACGCGGCCAGGCCTATCTGGATGAGCCACTCGATCCAGTCGACGCCCTTGGTGTCGGCGACGCCGAACGCGGCGGCGATCCCCGACCCGATGAACGCGGCCACGATGCCTACCACGATCGTCCACAGGACGCCGATGCGCTGGCGGCCGGGCACGACGAGCCGGCCCAGTACACCGATGACGATGCCGATGACGACGGCACTGATGACGCCCGAGATCTCCATCTCAGCCCCTCCTGGTCGGTCCCCCGCAGTTATGTATCTGCCCGCATCGGGCGCGGCCAGTCCGCCGCCGCGCAGGTGCCCGCGGTGAACCCGCCGCAGGGCCCGCGGCGCACCCCGTCCGCCCCCTGGGCAACTCACGTTTGGACATGTACCGTTCAATAATCTGTTGAACGGGAGACAGTCAACTTCCGTTCTACGCGCGCAGACTTGGCGCCCGCACCGCCTCTCCCCCCTCGTTACCGGAGGTTCGTCGGATGCTCGGATTCAGGAAGTCCCGCCACAGACTCACCACCGCCCTGGGGCTGTTCGGACTGCTCGTCACAGGTGCCGCGCTCCAGGCGGCCACCGCTGTTCCCGCCCACGCGGCCACCCCCCACCGCGTCCTGTTCGACAACGGCCACGCCGAGACCGCGGGCAACGCCGACTGGATCATCTCCACCAGCCAGCCCGACCCGCTCGGCCAGAACTCCAATCCGTCCTCGGAGACTTCCTGGACGGGCGCACTGTCCTCCTGGGGCGTGGCCCTGCAGAAGACCGGCAACTACAGTCTGAAGACGCTGCCTTCGAGCTCCAGCCTCACCTACGGCGGCACGGCCGCGACCGACCTGTCGAACTTCGACGAGCTGGTACTGCCCGAGCCCAACACGCTGTTCACCACGGCCGAGAAGACCGCCATCATGACGTTCGTCAAGAACGGCGGCGGCCTCTTCATGATCTCCGACCACACCGGTGCCGACCGCAACAGCGACGGCTACGACGCGGTCGAGATCTTCAGCGACCTGATGAGCAACAACAGCGTCGACAGCACCGACCCGTTCGGCTTCTCGATCGACACGCTGGACGTCGGCTCCGACTACCCGAGCGCCATCAGCGACAGCACGAACGCCATCCTGCACGGGTCGTTCGGCACCGTCACCAAGAGTCTGATCGCGGACGGGACCACGGCCACGCTCAAGCCGGCGGACAACTCGGCCGTCAAGGGCCTGGTCTACCGCACCGGTTACTCCGGGAACACCGGCGCGTTCTTCGCGACCAGCACCTTCGGCAGCGGCAAGGTCGCCTTCTGGGGTGACAGTTCACCCATCGACGACGGCACCGGCCAGTCCGGCAACACGCTGTACGACGGCTGGAACGACACCGGCGCCACCAACGCGGCACTCGCCCTGAACGCCACCGACTGGCTCGCCGGCACGAGCAGCAGCGGCGGTGGGGGCGGTGGCGGCACCTGCACGGCCGCCCAACTGCTCGCCAACCAGGGCTTCGAGTCCGGCAGTACCTCCTGGACCGCCACCAGCGGTGTCATCACCAACAGCTCAAGCGAGGCGGCCCGCACCGGCTCGTACAAGGCGTGGCTCAACGGTTACGGGTCGGCCAACACCGACACGCTGTCCCAGTCGGTGACCATCCCCTCGGGCTGCTCCGCCACCCTGAGCTTCTATCTGCACGTGGACACGGCCGAGACGACCACGACCACGGCGTACGACACCCTCAAGGCCCAGGTCCTCAACAGCAGCGGCACCGTGCTGTCGACCCTGGCCACGTACTCGAACCTGAACGCCGCGTCCGGGTACACGCAGCGCAGTTTCAGCCTGGGCTCCACCTACGCCGGGCAGACGGTCACGATCAAGTTCACCGGCGTCGAGGGCTCCACACTCCAGACCTCGTTCGTCCTCGACGACACCGCGCTCAATGTGAGCTGAGCACCCCGCAGCACGAGGGGCGGGCCCGCGACCGGGTCCGCCCCCCCGCGCCGTTCTACCGGGACCGGACCGTCCGCTCCGGCGTGTTCCACCCGGACACCCGCACCCCGGGAACGGCACCGTGCAGATCGGCCGTCCGGAACGTCGCCGTCAGCGTCACCGACTCGCCCGGCCACAGGCTCACCTCGTTGTCCGACCAACGCACCGGCAGTACCGGCCGGCCCCCGGCGTCCACGAGGTGTGCGTCCGTGAGGAGGGACGGTGTCGCCCCGGTCCCGTCGTTGCGCAGGGTGACCTTCGTCGTGGAGGTCCCGCCGGGACCGGTGGAGGTCGACACGGAGGCCGACACCGGCACCTTCGCCATGGAGTCGAGCCCCCTCAGGTCCGCGTAGCTCGTCGTCGGGGTGTGGTACCAGTCCGTGTTCGCCCAGTCGAGGGTGTCCGGCCGCGTCGACAGCCAGTACACGTTCCGGCCGATCTCCCTGCCCCCGGCGTCGCGCAGGACCAGCCGCGCCAGATAGGTCGTCGCGAGACCCTTCACCGAGGAAGGGACCGTCAGGGCGGTGACACGCGCCCCGTCGCCGCGCGCGGTGAGACCGGTCGCCGTGCGGTCGTACCGCTGGGTGCCGTCCGGGTCGAAGAGCGTGACGCGGGCCGTGAGACCGGAAACGGGCGTGTGCCGGTTGTTCATGACGACGACGGAACGGTCGTCGTACGAGTACTGCACGTGCAGGGGCTCGTTGGCCTTCTTCGCGCCGAAGTAGGCCCCGCCCTGGTCGAGATAACGGTCCATCAACTGCCAGTGCAGCGAAGTCCATCCACTGTTGAGCATCCAGTGCACGACCCCGGTCGAGGGCTTCGTCGCATCGGTCGCGTTGCGTCCGTACGCCTCGAACTGCGCCCGCACGGCCTCGTACTGGGCGAGCTGCGCCTTGCGCACGTAGTCGGTGAGTCCGGTCGGCGGGCCGTAGCGGCCGGCGAGGGCGGCGTCGTAGATCTTGAGTGTGCCGAACACCGGGGACGGCGAGCGGTGGTACTGCCGGACGTCCGGGTCTTTCCAGAGGGTGTCCAGTTCGGCGGGCGACATCATGCGGCGCAGGGTGTCGAGGGTGGGGATGTCGGGGCCCGCCCCGGTCTCGGAATTGAAGCCGGTGGCGCCGCCCTCGCGCTTGGCGTACCAGTAGCCCGGCGGGACCCAGTCGTAGGGCCCGGTCATCTTCATGCCCGAACGGCCGGACACGGGGGCGGAGTTGTCGGAGGCGGCGGCGATCACCGGGGTCGGCCAGTCGGCCGCCTTCAGCGCGTCGAGGTAGGTCTTCTCGATCCTGGCGTCCGGTGCGAAGTCGCTGCCGATGAGGAAGGAGACGACGCTCGGGTGGTCGCGCAGCCGGGCGGCCTCGGCGGCCATCGACGCCCGGGCGACGGGGTAGTCGGCGTCGGTCCACCGGTCGCCGGTCTCACCGCCGTTGACCTGCCCCTCCCACTTGTCGCAGCATTCCCAGCCGGGCAGGGTGAGGATGCCGTAGCGGTCGGCGAGGTCGAAGAACTCGTCGGGCTCGATGTGCCCTTCCAGGCGTACGGTGTTGAGGCCCAGGTCGAGCACGTACCTCAGCCGGTCCTCGACGTAGCCGCGGTCCCAGCGCAGGAACTCGTCCGGGGACCAGCCGCCGCCCTTGATGAGCAGCCTGCGGCCGTTGACGCTGTACTGCCGGGCGCCGTCGGAGTTCAGGGGCGCCTTCACCTCGCGGACGCCGAAGGTCTCGTGGGCGGTGTCGGAGGCGGCGCCCGCGACGGAGGCGGAAAGATCGAGCCCGTACAACGGCTGGCCGCCCATGCCCGCGGGCCACCACACCTTCGGTGACCTCAGGCGCAGTCCTGCGACCTCGGACGGTGAGAACGTGACGGCCCTGGTCTGGTGCGGAGCGAGCGGGACCGTCTTCGAGAAGGACACGGAGCCGATGCGGCCGGACACCGTGGCCGTCACGGCCGAGCCGGTCTCGTTGCGGGCCCGCGCCCTGACCGTGAGATCGGCGGTGCGGAGCGAGGGGACGTCGAGCCGGGTCAGCACATGCGCGTCGCGCAGGGCGACCGGGCCGCCACGGCGGACGAGGACGTCACGGACGATCCCCATGTTCTGGTCGGGCGGCGGCTGGAGCCAGTCGATCCAGCCCATCGTCAGGTTCTTGTTCGGATCGTTGGGCCTGATACGGAAGGCGACCGTGTTGGTGCCGGCGCGCACCAGCGAGGTGATGTCCAGCTCGTGGTGCGTGTAGGCACCGGCGACCTGGCCGGCGTCGGCCACCCGGTGGCCGTTGACGTATACGTCCGCCGCCGAGATCACCCCGCTGAAGTCCAGATGGGTGCGCTCGGACGTGTCGGTGACGGTGAAGTCCGAGCGGTACCACCAGGGAACGGTGAAGTCGGACTTCGGGATGTTCCTCAGGTTCGTCGAGTAGAACGGGTCCGCGTACTTTCCGTTCGCGAGCAGGGCCGCGAGAACCGTGGAACGCGGGCCCGCCGGGTACCAGCCGCTCGCCCGGTAGCCGGGACTGGAGACGGCCGACGCCGGGTCCGGGACCTCGGCGGTGGACTGGATCGCGTACCCCGACAACGCCGTGGCACTGCCCGGCGCGGAGGCCACCGCCGTGGCGGGGAGGCGGGGTGCGGCGGCCGTTCCGGGGTCGGGCCCGTCGGCCCAGGCGCTCGCCGAGAGGGTGCACAGCAGGCCCAGGGCGACGGCGGCCGTGGCGAGGCGCGGCCGGGAGGCAGGGCGGTGGAACACGGTGATCTCCTTGGGGGGTGGGGGAGCATCCGCGCTTCGTACTTCAAGTTAGGAAACTTTACTAACTGGGGTCCACAAGCTAGGCCGGTGAGCAATCCATGTCAATCACCGGCCGCACCGGTGTCACCGTCCGCACGGGCGTCACCGGACGCGCGGGCATCGTCGGCCGCGCCGGCCCGGCGACGCCGAGCCCGGCCGCCGCGGTGCGGCGGACGCCTCCGGTTCAGGGGGCCGACCTGCGCTCGAACACCACATCGCGTGCCGTCCCCAGCGCCGTGGCCACCGCGCCGAGCAGGACCGCGTCCTCGCCCAGACGGCCGGGGGCGATCCTCGGGCGCAGCGGTGTGAGCGTCCGCAGCGTCTCGCGTACGGGCCGCAGCAGCAGGTCGACACTGTGGCCGACCCCGCCGCCCAGGACGACCAGGTCGGGATCGAGCACCGCCGTCGCGGCGGCCACCGTGTGCGCGATCCGCTCGCCCTCCAGCCGGACCGCCTCGACGGCCGGGCCGTGCCCCTCCCGCGCCGCGTCGAAGACGGCCTTGGCGGTGAGCTGTCCGGTCATCCCGAAGTGCCGCGCGGCTTCCACGACCGCCTCGCCGGACACCGCGTCCTCCAGGGTCTCGGGCTTGTGCCGGCCCGGCCAGGGCAGGAAGCCGATCTCGCCGGCCCCGCCGTGCGCCCCCGTGAACAGCCGTCCCTCGCTGACGACACCCATGCCGAGGCCGGTGCCGATCATGATGTACGCGAACAGCCGGCTGCCCGCGCCGACCCCGTACGTGTACTCGCCGAGGGCCGCGAGGTTGGCGTCGTTGTGCACCTCCAGCGGGATGCCCAGCTCCTCGCGCATCCGGTCGAACAGGCCCGCCCGGCCCCACCCGGGCAGATGCATCGCGTACCGCACGCGGCGCTGCTTCTCGTCGTACACGCCCGGGGTGCCCACCACCGCGTGCGCCACCTCGTGCGCGCCGACACCGGAGTTGGCGACGACCTGATGGGCCGTGGACACCACGAGGTCGGCCATGGCTCCGGAGGTGCGGGCCCGGTTGCGTACATCGGCGCGCGCGACCACCGCGCCGTCGAGATCGGCGACCGCCACGCGCAGCCAGCTACGGCCGACGTCGATGCCGAGCGCGTACCCGGCCGCGGGATCGGGGGCGTACAGGACGGCCACGCGGCCGCGCTCGGGCGCCAGCGTGCCGGCCTCGCGGACGAGTCCCGCCTCCTCCAGCGCCGCGAGCGCGCTGGACACCGTCGGCTTGGACAGCCCCGTCTCGCGGGCGAGCTGGGCGCGCGAGGCGGCACCGCCGGAGCGCAGCCGGTCGAGGAGCAGCCGCTCGTTCGTACTGCGCAGCCGACGGCGGTTCCAGGGCTGTTCGGGGTGCTCTGCGGCGTCGCTGGCGGGCATCGCACCATTCTCACTCATCGGTCACGCCCTCTTGACGCGCTTAGTAAGGCTCCTTAACTTTATCGCCCAGTCAGCCCAGTCAGCCCGGTCAGCCCCGCCGGGCGAGCCGAGGGGAGTCCGGCGTCGGCCGGTCGCCCGCGCGCCCTTGATCCCGCCGGCCCTCTCGGCGCCGACCATCACCTCGTACCTCTGCCCGTACCTCCCCCGCCCTCCCTGTGCGTCCCCCCGTACCTCTCCCCGCGTCCCGTCCTGAGGAGGATCCGTGTCCGGTACCCCGCCACCCGCCGGCGGTTTCGTGCGCCGCATCGGCCAGTTCCAGGCCACCGCCATCAACATGAGCCAGATGTGCGGTATCGGGCCGTTCGTGACGATCCCGCTGATGGTCGCCGCGTTCGGCGGTCCGCAGGCCGTCATCGGATTCGTCGCGGGCGCCCTGCTGGCGCTCGCCGACGGACTCGTGTGGGCCGAACTCGGCGCCGCGATGCCCGGTTCCGGCGGCAGTTACGTCTACCTGCGCCAGGCCTTCCAGTACCGCACCGGACGCCTGATGCCCTTCCTGTTCGTGTGGACGGCGATGCTCTTCATCCCGCTGATCATGTCCACCGGCGTGGTCGGCTTCGTCCAGTACCTCGGCTATCTGGCGCCCGACATGAGCCGGAACACCGGCGACCTCGTCGGTCTCGGCATGGTCGCCCTCGTCGTCGTCCTGCTGTGGCGCGGGATCGAGCACATCGCGCGGATCACCGCCGTCATGTGGGGCGTGATGATCACCTCGGTCCTCCTCGTGATCGTCGCCGCCGCCACCGACTTCAGCGCCGGACGCGCCTTCACCTACCCGGCGCACGCGTTCGCGCTGTCCACCAGCCACTTCTGGGTCGGCTTCGCCGCGGGTCTGACCATCGGCATCTACGACTACCTCGGCTACAACACCACCGCGTACATGGGCGCCGAGATCAAAGACCCCGGCCGCGTTCTGCCCCGCTCGATCATCTATTCGATCCTCGGCATCATGGCGATCTACCTGCTGCTCCAGATCGGCACGCTCGGAGTCATCGACTGGCAGCGGATGACGGACCCCGGCGACATCGCCTCCACCTCGGTGGCCTCGGCGGTCATGGAGGAGACCTGGGGCAAGGGCGCCGCCGACACGGTCACCGTCCTCATCCTGATCACGGCGTTCGCCTCGGTCTTCACCGGGCTGCTCGGAGGCTCGCGCGTGCCCTACGACGCGGCCCGCGAGCGCGTGTTCTTCCGCCCCTACGCCAAGCTGCACCCCAGGCACCGCTTCCCCATGCTGGGTCTGGCCACCATGGGTGTCATCACCGCGATCGGGTTCCTGATCGGCCGGCACACCGACCTCGCCACCCTCATCCAGCTCCTGACCACGGTCATGGTGATCGTCCAGGCGCTGGCCCAGATCGTCGCCCTGTCGGTGCTGCGCAGGCGGCAGCCGGGGCTGCGCCGCCCGTACCGGATGTGGCTCTACCCGGTGCCGAGTCTCCTCGCCCTCGTCGGGTGGCTCACCATCTACGGCTACGCGGACAAGAACTCCCCGGGCCGTCACCCCATCGAGTGGTCGCTGGCCTGGCTCGCCCTCGGCCTGGTCGCCTTCGTCGTCTGGGCCCGGCTGGAGAAGGTGTGGCCGTTCGGCCCGAAGGAGGTCACCGAGGAGTACCTGACGGTGCCGGCGACGGAGGCGGAGCCCGCGGGGGCCTGAGGCCGGCGCGGCGGCGGGGCGCCCGGGATGTGCGAACGCCGGGCGCCCGGGGACGCGCGATCCCGGCACGCCCGGGTCGTGCGGTCCCGGCGGCGCCCCGGGATCCGAGAAGCCGCGGCGCCTCGGATGTGCGCTGCCCTGGCGCCCGCCGCCATCGGCAGCCGCGGGGTCGGGCGCCTCGTCAGAGGCGCGGGCCGGTTCCTTCGAGATGGTTCCAGGTCCGCAGCACGACGTCCCGGCCCTTCGCCGCACGGACCACGGGCTCGTCGTCGGTGAGGACGAAACCCGTCGCCCTGGCGACCGCCTCGCTCGCGGTGTTCCCGTCCTCGATGCACAGCACGACGCGCCGGCCGCCGACGCGACGGTGGGCGAAGTCCACGACGAGCCGGACCGCGCGGGTCGCGAGCCCCCGGCCCCGGTAGGCGGCCCCCACGCCGTAGGCCAGCTCGACGTCACGGTCGTCGGCCGTGCCGGGGAACAGCAGGATCTCACCCCGGGGCCGCTCGCCGTCCGTGGTGATGGCGAGCTGCACCCCCCGCCTCTCGGCCGCCTTCTGCTCGGCCGCCGCGAGGTAGGCGAGCGCCGCCTCGGTGTCGAAGGGGGAGACGACCGGCGTCCACCGGTCGATCTCGGGATCGTCGTAGAGCGCGACGAGATCCGCCGCGTCGTCGTCTGACCACTCGCGCAGATGCAGCCCCAGCCCGCCGATGCGCAGGGGGCGGGGAAGGTCGAACGTCGGTCGGCTGTCCATCGGACGATCGTGACGTGCCGGGCAGGTGGAGGCCAAGGATGCCAGGGCACGCACAAGGGTCCGGACATCACCGTGGGTATCCGTTCGCGGGTTCTCCGGATGCGCGGGGGCGGAGCCAGGATAGAAAGGGGGCATCGTCCGATCTTCGGGAGGCCGTGATGCTCGTCCCCTTCGGAGCACTTGATTTCCTGGACCGCGCCGTCACCGTGTACGGCGACCGCCTCGGCGTCGTCGACGAACCCGACCAGCCGGCCGAGCCCTGGGAGGGGCTGACCTACCGGCGCGTCGGCGAACTGGCAGTGGCCCAGGCCGCCGGGCTCGACGCGCTGGGCGTCCCGCACGGCGCGCGCGTGGCCGTCGTGTCGCCCAACAGCGCCCGGCTGCTCACGTCCTTCTTCGGTGTCAGCGGCCACGGCCGGGTCCTCGTACCGGTCAACTTCCGCCTGACGGCCGACGAGGTGAGCTACATCGTCGAGCACTCCGGCGCGAGCGTCCTGCTCGTCGACCCCGAACTGGCCGACCGCTTCGCCGGGGTCGGCTGCAAGCACCGCTTCACGCTCGGCGCCGCCGCGGACACCGAGCTGTACCGCTTCGGCACCGAACCCCGCCCCTGGGAGGCGGACGAGAACGCCACCGCGACGATCAACTACACCAGCGGCACGACGGCCCGGCCCAAGGGTGTGCAGATCACCCACCGCAACATCTGGGTCAACGCCACGACCTTCGCGCTGCACGCCGGCATCACCGACCGTGATGTGTATCTGCACACCCTGCCCATGTTCCACGCGAACGGCTGGGGGATGCCCTTCGCGATGGCGGGCCTCGGCGTCCGGCAGATCGCGCTGCGCAAGGTCGACGGCGCGGAGATCCTGCGCCGGGTCGCCGAGCACGGCGTGACGGTGATGTGCGCGGCCCCGGCCGTCGTCAACGCCGTACTGGCCGCCGCCGAGTCCTGGGAGGGCGAGATTCCCGGCCGCGACCGGGTCCGTATCATCGTCGCCGGCGCGCCGCCGCCCACGAAGACCGTCGCGCGGGTCGAATCCCTGCTGGGCTGGGAGTTCATCCAGATCTACGGCCTCACCGAGACCTCACCCCTGCTCACCGTCAACCGCACCCGCGCCGAATGGGACGACCTCGACCCCCGGGCCCGCGCCGAGAAACTGGTGCGCGCCGGTGCCCCCGCCCTGGGCGTGACCCTGCGCACCGCCGCCGACGGCGAGATCCTCGCGCGCTCCAACGTCGTGCTGGAGGGCTACTGGGAGCAGCCCGCGGAGACCGAACGGGCGCTTGCCGACGGCTGGTTCCACACCGGCGACGGCGGATCCATCGGCGAGGACGGCTATCTGACGATCAGTGACCGCAAGAAGGACGTGATCATCACGGGTGGTGAGAACGTGTCCTCGATCGAGGTGGAGGACGCGCTCTTCAGTCATCCGTCGGTCGCCGAGGTCGCGGTCATCGGCGTGCCGCACGAGAAGTGGGGCGAGACCGTCAAGGCCCTGGTGGTCCTCGCTCCGGACACGGAGGCCACGGAGGGCGAACTGATCCAGTACTGCAAGGAGCGCCTCGCCGGGTACAAGGCGCCGACCTCGGTCGAGTTCCGGGACGTCCTGGCCCGGACGGCCACCGGCAAGCTCCAGAAGTACAAGCTGCGCGAGCCGTACTGGGAAGGACACGAACGGCACGTCAACTGAACGTGTTCGCAGACGACTTCTCCCGGCGGTGGGCCTTCAGGGGGCGGCGAGAAGGCGGGCGATGGCGCGGCGTGCGCGGGCCGGTGCCGCTGGGTCGCGGTACAGCTTGATCGACTGGCCGGCCGCGAGGATCACGCCGCCCAGCTCGAAGGCGAGCTGGTCCACGTCGGTGTCCTCGGGGAGCCGGCCGGTAGCGACCGCCGTGGCCAGTTCCCCCTTGACGTACGCCGTCCACGTGCCCAGCGCGACCAGGACCGCGTCGCGGACCGGGCCGGGGCGGCCGTCGAACTCGCCGGCCACCGAGGTGAGGAAGCAGCCGCCGTGCCCCTCGCCCTCGGCCATGTAGGCGATCCACTCGTCGTAGGTGCGGCTCAGCCGTTCCGTGCCGGGCCGGGCCCCGACGGCACGCGCCGGCACCCGCCGGGTGAACCGCTCGACGGCCGCGTCCAGCACCGCGAGCTGGAGCGCCCCCTTGCTGCCGAAGTGACCGATCACGCCGGCTTTGCTCATCGCCAGATCGGTGGCGAGCCGCCCGATGGTGAGACCTTCGAGGCCCTCGGTGGAGGCCAGCGCCAGGGCGCTCTCGATGATCCGGTCGCGGGTGACGGCGGTTTCGGCGACGGACTTGCGCGGGCTCATGCGACCAGCTTAACCTGACGACCGTTCGTTAATAGCGTACGAACGTTCGTTATCTAAGTGGGCGTGCGGTACGGCCGCTTTCTGCGGCCGTGCGGCTCCGCGCCGCTGTCGGCGGCGTCCGAGCGCGCCCGCCGACGTCAGGGAGCGTCCCAGGGCGCCCGAAAGGACTCATCGTGAAGATCCACCACCTGAACTGCGGTTCCCTGCGCACGATCGACACCGAGGAGGGGAGCCTGCCGGCCGTGTGTCACTGCCTCCTCGTCGAGACCGACCGCGACGGTCTCGTCCTGGTCGACAGCGGCATCGGCACGGCCGATGTGGCCCGGCCGGAGGAGAGCCTCGGCGCCGACTTCCTCGGCCGGGCCCAGCCCGCCCTGGACCTCGCGGAGACCGCTCTGCACCAGGTCCGCGCCCTCGGTTTCCGGCCCGAGGACGTACGGCACGTCGTGCTCAGCCATCTCGACGTCGACCATGCCGGCGGCCTTCCCGACTTCCCCTGGGCCAAGGTTCATCTGAGCGAGGCCGAGCATCGCGCGGCCATGGCGGCACCCGGCGCCCACCCCGAGGACCGCGTCCGCTACCGCCCGTCCCAGTGGTCGCACCGACCGCACTGGGTCACCTACGCGCAACCCGCGGGGGACCCCTGGTTCGGCTTCGACGCGGTCCGGCCGCTGGAGGGCCTGGACGCGGAGATCCTGCTCATCCCGCTCGGCGGGCACACCCAGGGGCACAGCGCGATAGCCGTCGAGGACTCCGGGCGATGGCTCCTGCAGTGCGGTGACGCCTACTACTTCCATCGCGAGATCGACCCCGACCGTCCCGTGGGCCACCCGGGTCTCGACCTCCTCCAGACGATCGCCGAGGTGGACCGGCCCCTGCGGCTCGCCAACCACGCGCGGCTGCGCGAACTGGTCCGCCTGCACGGCGACGAGGTCGACGTCTTCAGTGCCCACGACCCCTGGGAACTGGCGCGGTACACCGGCTGAGCGTGAGGGTCTCCCGCGCCGCGGCCGGAACGTCTCCCGCACCGCGATCAAGCGGCTCCCGCCTGTTTCACGGAAGATCGCGTCCGGGCCAATCCGTTCGGGCCTCTGCTTCGGAATACCCCCGAGGGCTCCGACCGGGAGCCGGGCGGGAGGAAACCCATGAGGCAGGGGTCAGCGGACGCTCCGGACGGCGACGCCCGGCGCATCGGAGAGGAACGGCTGAGAGCAGTCAGGCGTACGGCGGTGATCGGCGGGGGAGTGGCGGGGCTCACCGCCGCCTACGTGCTCAGCCGTGAGCGGCCCGTCGCCCTCTACGAAGCGGACGACCGCCTCGGCGGGCATGCCCACACCCACGACCTGACCTCGTCCGACGGACGCCTGCACCGCGTCGACTCGGGCTTCATCGTGCACAACCACCGCACCTACCCCCACCTCCTGCGGCTGTTCGCCGAACTCGGCGTCGCCACCCAGGAGTCCGAGATGAGCATGTCGGTGCGGTGCGAGGGATGCGGCCTCCAGTACGCCGGAGCGCGGGGTCCCGCCGGTCTGTTCGCCCGGCCTCGCAGCGCGCTGCGCGGTCCCTACCTGCGGATGCTCACCGAAGTGCCGGCCTTCCACCGCGCCGCCCGCCGCCTGCTGGCCGAGGGCGGCGAAGAGGCCCTCACGCTGGGCGAGTTCATCATCCGGCAGGGCTTCTCGCCCTATTTCACCCGGCACTTCATGACCCCGCTCGTCTCCGCCGTCTGGTCCTGCGACGCCGCCACGGCCCGCCGCTACCCGGCCGCCTATCTGTTCCGCTTCATGGACCACCACGGCATGCTCTCGGTGGGCGGCTCGCCGCTCTGGCGCACGGTCACCGGAGGCTCGCGCTCCTACGTCGACCGGCTGGCCAAGGAACTCGACGCGGTGCACGCCTCCACCCCCGTCCGGGCCGTACGCCGCCACGCCGACGGAGTGGACATCACCACCGAGGACGGCACCACCGCCTCGTACGGATCCGTCGTCATCGCGGTGCATCCCGGCCAGGCCCTGCGGCTGCTCGCCGACGCCACCCCGCTGGAGCGCGAGGTGCTCGGGACGTTCCGCTACTCCCGCAACACCACCCTTCTCCACACCGACACCTCGCTCCTGCCGAGCGCCCGCGGAGCACGGGCCTCCTGGAACTACCTGATGCCCGACTGCGACACCGACGCGGACCGGGTCCGGGTCAGCTACGACATGAACCGACTGCAACGGCTGGACGCGTCCGAGACGTTCGTCGTCACCCTCGGCGGCGAGGACCGGGTCGACTCGGCCCGGGTCCTGGCCCGCATGGAGTACGAACACCCCGTCTACACACCCGAGTCCGTCGCCGCCCAGCGCCGACTCCCGTCCCTGAACAGCCCGGTGACCGCGTACGCCGGGGCCTACCACGGCTGGGGCTTCCACGAGGACGGCTGCCGGTCCGGCGTCGCGGCGGCCGAGGCCCTGGGGGTGACCTGGTGACCGGCGTCCCCGCCCTCTACCCCTGCACGGTCGCGCACGTACGGACCGCGCCCACCCGGTACGCGCTCCGCCACCGGACGTACATGTGGCTGACCGACCCCGACCGGCCGCCCGAACTTGCCTACCCACTGCGTCCGTTGGCCCGCTTCGACCCCCGCGACCACTTCGACGGCGACCAGCCCAGCATCCGGGCCGGCCTCGACCGGTTCCTCGCCTCGCACGGCGTCGACCTGCGCGGCGGACCGGTGCTCATGCTCAGCCACGCACGCGTCCTCGGCCATGTCTTCAACCCGCTGACCCTGTACTGGTGTCACGACCCCGACGGCACCGCCCGCTGCGTCGTCGCCGAGGTCCACAACACCTACGGCGAACGGCACTCCTATCTGCTGCGCCCCGACGACAGCGGTACAGCGCGGACCCGCAAGGAGTTCTACGTGTCGCCGTTCTTCCCCGTCGACGGCGCCTACCGGATGCGGCTGCCCGAGCCCGGCGGCAGGCTCGACCTGACGGTGCATCTGGAACGCCTGGGCACCCGGCCCTTCACCGCCACCGTACGCGGAACGCGGCAGACCGCGACCGTCGGCGCACTCCTGCGCCAGGCGCTGCGCCACCCCTGGTCCACCGTCGCCGTGTCCGCCGCCATCCGGCTGCACGGCATCCGCCTCTACCTGCGCGGACTGCCCGTCCAGCCCCGCACCCCGCAACGAACCCAGGAGAACGCGAAATGAGGACAGCCGAGTCCTGCCCCGTCGAGGCTCCCCGACAGGACACCGACCCGCTGCGCTGGCCGGACGTGGTGACCCGGCCGCCGTCGTCGCGGGCCCGCACGGCCGTCACCCGCGCGCTGGTGCGCCGCGCGCTCGAACGACTGCCGCTCCAGGCGCGGTTCGCCGACGGCACCCGGGCCGGCCTCGGCGGCCCCGTCATCGAGATCCACGACCCGGCCGCCTTCCACGGTCGCATCGGCGACCAAGGCCTCGTCGGCTTCGGCGAGTCCTACATGGCGGGGGAGTGGGACGCGCCGGACCTGGTCGCCGTGCTCACCGTCCTCGCCGGGAACGCGGCCCGGCTGATCCCGGCCCCGCTGCAGAGACTGCGCAGCCTCTGGGCGCCGCGCCGGCCGGACGTCCAGCGCAACACCCCCACGGGCGCCCGCGACAACATCAGCCGCCACTACGACCTGTCCAACGACCTGTTCGCGCTCTTCCTCGACGACACCCTCAGCTATTCGGCGGCCCTTTTCCGCGGCTTCCCCGCCTCCTGGTCCCTGCTGGCCGACGCCCAGCACCGCAAGATCGACCGGCTCCTCGACCTCGTCGAGGCGGGACCCGGCACGAGGCTCCTCGAAATCGGCACCGGCTGGGGCGAGCTGGCGATCCGTGCCGCCGCGCGCGGCGCCCGCGTCACCTCGCTCACCCTCTCCCGTGAACAACAGGCCCTGGCCCGTGAACGCGTGCGCGAGGCGGGACTGGAGGACCTGGTGAGCATCGAGCTGTGCGACTACCGCGAGGCCACCGGGACGTACGACGCCGTCGTCAGCGTCGAGATGGTCGAGGCGGTCGGCGAGGAGTTCTGGCCGGTCTACTTCGCCACTCTCGACGCGCGGCTCGCCCCCGCCGGCCGCGTCGCCCTCCAGGCGATCACCATGCCGCACGACCGCCTGCTCGCCTCCCGCGACACCTTCACCTGGATCCAGAAGTACGTCTTCCCCGGCGGGCTGCTGCCCTCCGTGGAGGCGGTGGACGAGGTGACCGGCGCCCACACCGGCCTGCGCACCACGCGCAGGGACGCCTTTGGCGCGCACTACGCGGAGACACTGCGGCTGTGGCGCGAGCGGTTCACCGAGAGGGCCGACGAGGTCGCCGCCCTCGGCTTCGACGAGACCTTCCGCCGGATGTGGACCTTCTATCTCGCCTACTCCGAAGCCGGATTCCGCTCCGGCTATCTGGACGTCCAGCAGTATCTGTTCACGAAGGACGCGAAGGAGGACCCCACGCCATGACCGGATTCCCCTGGGCGGCGTTCGCCCAGAACCTCGCTCTCGCGGCCGGCGCGGCGTTCGCCGTCATGCTGGCCACCTTCGCCGTCGCCGTACGCCGGGGCCTGCACCGGATCGTGGACGTCGCCTGGGGGATCGGCTTCACCGCGGTGGCCCTCGTCACCTTCCTGGCGTCCGCCGGTGAGGGCGACGAGGCCCGCCGCGTGCTCGTCACCGTCCTCACCTCGGTGTGGGGACTGCGGCTGGCCGCGCACATCGCGCGCCGCGGGCGGGGACACGGCGAGGACCCGCGCTACGAGGCCCTGCTGGCCAAGGCGCCCGGCAGCCGTGACCTCTACGCCCTGCGCATGGTGTACCTCCTGCAAGGGGCTCTGGTGTGGCTGGTGTCGCTGCCCGTGCAGGCCGCGCAGTACGTTCCGGGGCCGCTCACGGGCTTGGCCTGGGCGGGCACCGCGGTGTGGGCCTTCGGGCTGTTCTTCGAGGCGGTCGGCGACGCCCAGCTCGCCCGCTTCAAGGCCGATCCGGCGAACCGCGGGCGCGTCATGGACCGTGGTCTGTGGAGCTGGACCCGGCACCCCAACTACTTCGGCGACTTCTGCGTCTGGTGGGGCCTGTTCCTGCTCGCCTGCGACAGCCCGCAGTCGGCCGCCGTGGCGCTGGTGTCGCCGCTGGTGATGAGCTACCTGCTGATCAACGGCAGCGGGAAACCGATGCTGGAGCGCCACATGACGGGGCGCCCGGGTTTCGCCGAGTACGCGGCGCGCACGAGCGGCTTCTTTCCGCTGCCGCCACGACCGCGCCGCTGACCGGCCCGGCGCGGGACGTGCCGAGTGTTCGTCCCCTCCCCCGAACCGAGGGGACGAACACTCAGACGGGCAGCCCCAGCAGGGCCACCGGCGGGGACGTGGGCCTCGGGGAGCCGCCGGCCGGTTCCACGGTGATTCCCATGCCGGACGCGCCGTCGACGGAACCCTTCATCAGGACGGCCTCGCTGGTGCGGCCCGGGTCCATCAGCCCGGCGGACCGCATGGTGCCCGCGTCGTCGAACCAGAGCTGGTAGACCTTGCCGCGGGGCGGCTCCGCCATCTTCGAAGAGATGAACACGGCCCGGTCCCGGCTCCGGGACACGACGACCGTGCCGCTCGCCCCGTCCGCCAGCTTCGCCGTACGTGAGGTCGCGTCGGGGGCCGTGAGAACCGCGGCCACCTGGTCCGAACGCCGTTCGGCCTGACGGGCCTGCTCCCGGGCGTCCTGCGCGCGCTCGTGCTGCCAGGCCGCCGTACCGCCCAGCGCCGCCGCCGCGGCCAGTGCCGCGGCGAGCGCCCAATGCCCGGGCCGGCTCCAGCGGATACCGACGGCCCGGGGAGCGGAGAGGGACAGGGTGCGCGGCGGCTCCTGGCGGACCGAGGTGATCCGCCGCATGACCTGGTCCTTGAGGGCCGGGCCCGGCGAAGCGGTGACGGCCAGGCCGAGTCGTGCGGCCGCGGCACTCAGCTCACGGACCTCCTGCGCGCAGTCGGCGCAGTCCGCGGTGTGCCGCTCGAACCGCTCGCGTTCGTCGTCGTCCAGCGCGTGCAACGCGTACGCGCCGGTCAGTGTGTGCAGGTCGGCAGTGTTCACGCCGTCACCCCCAGACAGTCACGCAGCCGGATCAGTCCGTCGCGCAGCCGGGTCTTGACCGTGCCTAGGGGAGTCGCCAGCAGCTCCGCCACCTCCCGGTAGGTCAGCCCGCGGTAGTAGGCCAGCGTCACCGACTGGCGCTGGAGCTCGGTCAGCGTGCGCAGACAGCGCCGTACCTGCTCACGTTCCAGCCGCGCCTCGACCTGCTCGGTCACCTCGTCGAACTCGGGCGTCCGGTCGAGGAGGGCGGCCTTGTGCTCCCGCGCCGCGGAGGCCTCGACCGAGCGCACCCGGTCCACGGCCCTCTGGTGGGTGAGGGTCAGGACCCAGTTCATCACCGACCCCCGCTCGGGGCGGTAGCGGGCGGCGGTCCGCCACACCTCGACCAGTACCTCCTGGGCGACCTCCTCCGACTGTGCCCGGTCCCGCAGGAGCCTGCGCACGATGCCGAGGACGGGGCCCGCCACCACGTCGTAGAGCGAGGCGAACGCATCCTGGTCACCGCGCGCGACCCGGGCCATGAGATCCGGCAGGTCCGGCTCCGCGGACGGGTTACGCCCGATCTCCACGGCTTCCTTCACAGTGTGGTCCTCCAAGACGCTTCGAACATTTCGGATGTGATCCGAAGCCGGTGGGGCGGCGGATTGGCCCGCGGACCGGAAAGTGACGGCGGACCGCCGTGCTCAGACCTCGGCCACCGGGCGGAGACAGTCGCGGAGCTGGTGCATACCGCGCCGGGAGTGGCTCTTGACGGTGCCCAGCGGCCAGCCGGTGCGCTGGGCGATCTGGGTCTGGGTGAGGTCCTCGTAGAACGCGAGGTGCAGGACCCGGCGCTGCGGCGTCGGGAGCTTGGCGAGCTCGTGCCGGACGACGACACGGTCGAGCGAGGCCTCGGGCCGAGCCCGGGAGTCGTCGGCAAGGGCCAGGAGGGCCCCGGCCGCCCCCACCAGTTCGGTGCGCCGGGTCCGCGCGGACAGCGCGTCGGCGATCTTGCGCCGGGTGATGCCCACGAGCCAGGCCGCCACCGGGCCGCGCTCGGGCCGGTAACCCCGCGCGCCCCGCCACACGGCGAGGAACACCTGCTGGGTGACGTCCTCCGCCTCGCGCGGGTCGCCCAGCGAACGCCGGGCGAGGGCCTGGACGAGGGGCGCCCAGCGCCGGTACGCGGTGGCCAGGGAAGCCTCGTCCCCGTCGACGATCCCACGGGCCAGTTCCGCGTCCGTGATCGCGTCCGCGGGCTCGGCGGTCGGCTGCTCGGCGATCGGATCTGTGCTCATGGCCACGGCTCCTTGCTCCGGGAACTCCCTGTGCGGGGCCCCGTGAAACCGATTGTGTGAACCATGGGACAGAGGCGACAACTCGCATCGTTTCTGCGTCGTATAGTCGCCGTATGGGTGATGGCCGGTCTGATGAGGGGCGGGAACCGGGCGCGGGATCCGCCGAAGCCGGTGTCACCACGGGCGCGCTGGCCCGCCGCCTGGGAGTGTCACCCACCACGCTGCGTTCCTGGGACCGCAGGTACGGAATGGGACCCGCGGTCCGTTCCGGCGGGCGGCACCGCCGCTGGACGCCCCAGGACGTGGCCATGCTCGAGGAGATGTGCCGGCTGACGTCTGCCGGAGTGCCGCCCGCCGAGGCCGCCCGGGCGGCGAAGGGCTGGTCCGACCCCCTGGAGCTGGAGGGCGGGAGCGCGGCCGACGGACCGGAACCCGCGGCGCGGGCGGCCGGAGCGGAGCCCCTCGGGGACCCCCGGCAGGAGTGCAAGGGCCTCGCGCGCGCCGCCGTACGTCTCGACGCACCCTCCGTGGACGACCAGTTGACCGCGCTCGTCGAGCGGCACGGCGTGGTCGTCGGCTGGGAGGAGGTGATGGTGCCGACCCTGCACGCGGTGGGCCGCAAATGGGAGTCCGCCGGGGACCGCTACGTGGAGGTCGAGCATCTGCTGTCGTGGCACATCTCCCGTGTGCTGCACCGCGCTTCGGGGCCGGTCGGGCCCAAGTCGCCGGCCACGGGCGGGGGACCGATCGTGCTGGCCTGCGTGCCCGGTGAGCAGCACTGCCTTCCGCTGGAGGCGTTGCACGCGGGGCTCGCCGAACAGGGCCTGCCCACGCGGATGTTCGGCCCCGCCGTGCCCCCGGAGGCGCTGACCGCGGCAGTGCGGCGGCTGGGGCCGGTCGCCGTCGTGCTGTGGTCGCAGACCCGCTCCACCGCCGACCGCCCCCTGGCCCGGCACATCGCGAGCACCACCTGGGGAGTCAAGGGCGCCCGCGGGCGGCCCGCCGTCCTTCTCGGCGGCCCCGGCTGGGCCGGACGTCCGGAACAGGGCATGCTCCGGCCGCCGGGACTGAGGGAGGCGCTCACCTCCCTGGTGAGCCTGGCCGAGGGCTGAACAGCGGAACGGCCGCCCTCGCGAACTCTCGCTCGGGCGGCCGCCGTTCACCTGACCCGCGGTGTTCAGCCCACGGTCGGCGTCGGCGAGGGCAGCGCGGCCCCTCCCGCGGGCAGCGAGGCCCCGCCCGCGGGCTGGGACGTCCCGCCCGCCGGCGGCGTCAGGACGACCTCCGGCTCGCCGGGCTGCGGCGGGGGAGGCGTCAGATTCACCGCGGGCATCTTCGGGACGGTGGTCTCCTGGATGATCACCTGGTCGAAGTTGACCAGGCCGGTCTTCTCCATCACGGTGATGTGGTCCAGGACGGTGTCGTTGGCCTGGTCAGCGAGCTGCCGTACGAGAGTGTTCTCCGTCGTGGCGCGGATCTTCGCCACGGTCGAGAAGATCTGCCCGTGCGTGATGCGCAGGATGTTGGCGAAGTCGGTGTCGAACTTCGTGCCGGAGTCCCCGCTCAAGGTCGCCACGAAGCCCTGCTGCTGCGGGGACGGCTTGTTGGGCAGGGTGATGCCGAGTTCCTTGGCGACCTTGCGGCTCGTGGCGTCGAGACCGGCGTGGCCCGAGATCAGGTGCTCACCCGCCGTGCGGACCGCCGGGCTGGTCCCTTTCTGCAGGGCCAGTTGTCCGACCGGGTACTCCCACAGTCCCGCCGCGCGCACCTTGACGACGAAGTCGCGGTCGGCCTCGGTCAGCGGCCCCGAGGACGGATTGGCGATGATCCGGACCGGGGCGGCGGACGTGGTCTGGATCCCCAGCATGGCCGGATAGGCGAGTGCGGCCAGGGTCAGCGTCAACGCACCGGCCACGAAGAGGGTTCCCACGTTCCGTGTAATGCGCATTGAACAGCCTCCTGGGGGCGGGTGCGGCGGTTCCGGGGCTGTTGCCCCCGGGGTGGCCGCGCGATGGATCCGGTGCGCACGGATCCGGTACGAGTGGTTCGGACGACCATCAGTACGGCGGCGCACCGATGAGGAATCTCTACAACAGGTAAAATCCTCGGCAGTTTATATTCGGTTCCGCTCGTTCGTGCACGCGGCCATGGCGGTGCCGTCAGTCCAGGCCACGGGCCCTCTTGAACCGGGCCAGGCCCTCGGACAGGTCGACGATCGGGTCCGGGTAGTCGCACGCGGCCCGGTCCAGGCCCTGGAGCTTCCACGGTTCGTGCACGGCGTGCCCGGCGATCCCGGCCAACTCGGGCACCCAGTACCGGACATATGCCCCGTCCGGGTCGTAACGCCTGGCCTGGGTCAGCGGGTTCAGGACGCGGTTGGGCCGGCTGTCGGTGCCCGTTCCCGCCATCCACTGCCAGTTGAGCTGGTTGTTGGCGACATCGCCGTCCACCAGCAGGTCCAGGAAGTGCCGGGCCCCGACCCGCCAGTCCACGTACAGCGTCTTGACGAGGAAGCTCGCGGTGAGCAGGCGCCCCCGGTTGTGCATCCAGCCCTCGTGGCGCAGTTGCCGCATCGCCGCGTCCACCACCGGGTAGCCGGTCCGTCCCTCCCGCCAGGCCTCGATGTCGTCCCGTGCCTCGGCCCCCGAGCGCCAATGGTCGTGCCGGGAGCGGTAGTCGGCGGCGGACGCGTCCGGCCGCGCGGCCAGCACCTGGTGGTGGAAGTCGCGCCAGGCGACCTGCCGTACGAACGCCTCGGCACCCGGACCGCCCGCGCCGCGCGCCCGGTGCACCAGCTCGGCCGCCGACAGCGTGCCGAAGTGCAGATGAGGGGAGAGCCGGGAGGTCGCGTCGCCGGGCAGGTCGTCGTGGCGGTCCTCGTACGCCGCGATCCCGTTGCGCAGCCAGGCCGTCAGCCGCTTCCTGGCCTCCGTCTCGCCGCCCCGGGCCAGACCCTCGGACACCCCGGACACGTCCGAGCGCGAGGGGACCGCCTCCGAACCGACGCCGTCCGGCACCCGGACGGTCCGGGGAGCCGCGAGCGGGTCCCGCAACGGCTGCCGTTCCCAATGCCGGTGGTACGGCGTGAAGACGGCGAAGTGGTCGGAGGACGCGGGGGTCACGGCGCCGGGAGCGAGCGCGGTGACGACCGCGTCGTGGACGTACAGGCGGCGGCCGTCCGCCTCCAGGGCGGCGCGCAGCCGCTCCTCCCTGCGGTGCGCGTACGCGCTGACCCCCGCCGCGATGTGCACCGCGTCCGCGTCGGTCTCGGCGGCCGCCTTGGTCACCTCGGCGGCCACGTCGCCGGAGCGCACCACCAGGCGCCCGCCGCGGTCGCGGAGCCCGGCGTCCAGGTCCGTCAGACAGTCGGCGAGGAACGCCATCCGGTTCGGGGCGGTGAACCCGGCGTCCGCGACGGCGTCGTCGCGGACGAAGAGCGGCACCACCGCGTCCGAACCGTCGAGGGCGGCCCGCAGCGGCGGATGGTCGTGCAGGCGCAGGTCGGAGGTGAACAGCACGATCGAGACGGTCATGGGGTGGCTCCGGGGCGGTGCTCAAGGGGGTAACGGCGTCGGTCTGCTTCGGCTCGGGGGACTGATGCGGATGCGGTTCGGCCGGTTCGAGTGAGAGGTGCGCCCGTCCCTCGTGGAGGCGAGGTCGGTGACACGGCGCAGAACGGCACGGCGGGACACGGCGCGGCGGGACACGGCGCCGCCGCGGGCCTGCGGGTCAGCGGGTGAGCGCCGGGGCGGCCGCGTCCGCGGGGGCGTTCCTGGCCGCCAGCGCGATGTTCCGGGCCATGCCGCCGAACACCACGGCGTGGAACGGTGAGACGCTCCACCAGTACAGGTGCCCCAGCAGCCCGTGCGGATGGAACAGGGCCCGCTGCCGGTAGCGCGTACGCCCGTCGTCCGTCGCGTCGGCGTACATCTCCAGCCATGCCAGCCCGGGCAGTCGCATCTCGGCCCGCAGCCGCAGCAGCCGGCCCGGCTCGATCTCCTCCACCCGCCAGAAGTCCAGGGAGTCGCCCACCCGCAGCCGGCTCGCGTCCCGCCGTCCGCGCCGCAGTCCCACCCCGCCCACCAGCCGGTCCATCCAGCCGCGCACCGCCCAGGCCAGCGGGAAGGAGTACCAGCCGTTGTCGCCGCCGATGCCCTCGATCACCCGCCACAGGTTCTTCGGCGAGGCGTCCACGGCCAGTTCGCGGTCGTCCGTGTAGAGGCTGCCGCCCGCCCAGTCGGGGTCGGTGGGCAGCGGGTCGCTGGCCGTCCCGGGATACGACGCCGACGACCACCGGGTCGTCACCTGGGCGTCGCGCACCCGCTGGAGCGCCAGGGTCACCGCCGCGTCGAAGCCGATCGGCCGTCCCGGAGGATCGGGAACGTACCGGACGATGTCGTGCTCGCGGCACACGACCTCATGGCGCAGCGACTCGGTGAGCGGACGCGCGATCGACGCGGGCACCGGGGTGACCAGTCCGACCCAGTGACTGGACAGCCGGGGCGTGAGGACCGGCACCGGGAAGATCAGCCTGCGCGGCAGCCCGGCGACGGCCGCGTACCGCCGCATCATCTCCAGGTACGTGAGGACGTCGGGGCCGCCGATGTCGAAGGCGCGGTTGACCTCCGCCGGCATCCCGGCGCTGCCGACCAGGGTGCGCAGGACATCGCGTACGCCCATCGGCTGGATGCGGGTGTGCACCCAGCTCGGCGTCACCATCACCGGCAGCCGCTCGGTGAGATAGCGCAGCATCTCGAACGAGGCCGAGCCGGAGCCGATGATCACCGCGGCGCGCAGCACGGTGGTCGGCACGCCGGACTCCAGCAGGATGCGCCCCACCTCGGCCCGGGACCTCAGGTGCGGCGACAGTTCGGCGTCCGGAACGCCCGCGGGGGTGAGGCCGCCCAGGTAGACGATGCGCCGCACGCCCGCCGCACGGGCCTGTTCGCCGAAGATCCGGGCCGCCCTGCGGTCCGTCTCCTCGAAGTCGTGGCCCGTGCCGAGGGCGTGCACGAGGTAGTACGCGACCTCGCAGCCGCGCAGGGCGTCGGCGACCGATCCGGCGTCCGTGACGTCGCCGCGCACCACCTCCGCCTCGCTTGCCCAGGGATAGTCGCGCAGCTTGGCCGGTGAGCGGGCCAGACAGCGCACCCGGTAGCCCTCGGCCAGCAGTTCGGGGACCAGCCGTCCGCCGATGTAGCCGGTGGCACCGGTCACCAGACACCTGGGGCCGGTGCCGGTCTCCTCGTCGCTCATGGATCCTCCGTCGGTCGCCGCCGGCCCCCCTCGGGGACCGCCTTCGTCCCTGATCCCTTCCACCCGGGCACCGCCCGCGGATGCGCCGGACGGGGCGGCCGCCGGGTGCCGGACGCCCGAACGGGGGAGGCGCCGGGACTTCTATAAGCTGATCACGTGGCCAGACGAGACGACCGCGACGACCGGACGGACGATCCGGACCCCGATACGGGCCCGGACCGGGCCGGGGCGACGGATCTTCACTCCTTCGCGGTCGAGCTGCGCCGGCTGAACGGCGAGATCAACCGGCTGGTCCACGGCTTCGCCGGGGAACACGGTCTGCACGCGACGGACGTACTGGCGCTCGCGGCGATCCTCGACGCCTCCGAGCCGCTCACCCCCGGCCGGCTGCGCGAGCACCTCGGACTCACCTCGGGCGCGGTCACCGCGTGTCTGGACCGGCTCGAACGCGCGGGTCACATCCGGCGCGTCCGGGAGAGCCCCGACCGCAGGGTGGTCCACCTCCATTACGACCCGGACGCCAGGTCCGCCGCGCGCGCCCACTTCCGGCCGCTCGCCGACGTCACGGCGAGCGTGCGGTCCGGTTTCAGCGAGGACGAGCTGTCCGTGGTCCTCCGGTTCCTGGCGGCGATGAACGAACAGCTCTCGGCCGTACGGTCACCCGGCCGCTGAACCCGCCGGCGGACGCCTGCGACCGCACCCCCTCCGACGCATCCGAACGGCCCCCGGGACCGGAACCCCGGGCATGGTCTACGATCTGGCCGCAAGATATCTCAATGATTGAGATTGTCATTCATTAAGACACCTGACGGCGAAACCTGGAGAACGATGTCCCTCACCCCGCGACGAGCCCTGTGGCTGATCCCCGTCGTCCTGCTCGTCGCCTGGCTCGGCATCGGAGGCACCCTCGGCCCCTACGCCGGCCGGCTCGGCGAGGTCTCCACCAACGACCAGGCCGCTTTCCTGCCGCGCAGCGCCGAGTCCACGAAGGTGGTGGCTCAGCAGAAGGCCTTCCAGCAGGACGGGACGCTGCCCGCGATCGTCGTGTGGACCGTGGACGGTGACACCTCCACGGCCACGGCCCGGCAGTCCGCCGCGACCCGCGCCCTCGCCGCCCTCGCCGGCACCCCCGGTGTGGTCGGCCGGCCGTCCCCCGCCCTGCCGTCGGACGACGGCAAGGCGCTGGAGGGAGTCGTCCAGCTCAGGCCCGACCTCGGCAAGCGGCTTCCCGACACCGTCGACCGGATCCGTACCGCCGCCGAGGGCGTTCCCGGAACGACCGCGTGGATCGCCGGACCCGCGGCCAGCCAGGCCGACCTCGGCGACGCCTTCGCCGGGATCGACGGACTGCTCCTCGGGGTGGCCCTGGCGACCGTCCTCGTGATCCTGCTGCTCGTCTACCGCAGTGTGCTGCTGCCCTTCCTCATCATCCTCGGATCGGTGTTCGCGCTCGGCCTGGCCTGCGCCGTCGTCTACGTCCTCGCCGACCACGACGTCGTACGCGTCGACGGCCAGGTGCAGGGCATCCTCTCGATCCTCGTGATCGGCGCCGCGACCGACTACGCGCTCCTGCTCAGCGCCCGCTTCCGTGAGGAACTGGCCCTGAGCGCCGACCGGTTCACGGCGGTCCGGGCGGCACTGCGGCAGTCCTGGGGCGCGATCGTCGCGAGCGCGGGAACCGTCGCCCTCGGGCTGCTGGCGCTGCTGCTCAGCGATCTGACGAACAACCGGTCGCTCGGTCCCGTGGGTGCCATCGGCGTGGCCTGCGCCGCGCTGAGCTCGCTCACCTTCCTGCCCGCCGTCCTGGTGCTCCTCGGGCGTGCCGCCTACTGGCCGGCCAAGCCCCGTCCTGCGGGCGGGGTGAGCACCGGCGACGGCATCTGGAACCGGGTCGCGGCGCTGGTCGACCGCGCACCGCGCAAGGTCTGGGCGATGGCCCTGGTCGGGCTCCTGGCCTGCGCGGCCTTCGCGCCCACCCTGACCGCGAAGGGCATCCCGCTCGCCGAGACCTTCGTCAACGACGCGCCGTCGGTCGCCGCGCAGGAGACCCTCGGGCGGCACTTCCCCGGCGGTTCCGGCAACCCCGCCGTGATCATCGCGAACGCCGACCGCGTCGCACAGGTCACGTCCGCGGCGCGCGCGACGGACGGCGTCGCGGCGGCCGCCGCGGTGACGGGGTCCGGGCGGCCCGGCGGGGGAGCGCCCCGGATCGTCGGCGGCCGCGTCCGTGTCGACGTCACGCTCCGGTCGGCCGCGGACAGCGACGCGGCGAAGGCCACGGTCGCCCGGCTGCGCTTGGCGGTGCACGCCGTACCGGACGCCGACGCGCTCGTCGGGGGCTACGCGGCCCAGCAGTACGACACCCGGCAGACCGCCGAACGCGACCGCGCGCTCATCGTGCCGGTGGTCCTCGCCATCATCCTGGTGATACTGACCGTCCTGCTCCGCTCGCTGCTCATGCCGCTGCTCCTGGTGGCCACGGTGGCGCTCAACTTCGTCGCCACGCTGGGCATCTCGTCGCTCGTGTTCCGGCACGGGTTCGGCTTCACGGGCACCGACGCCTCCGTGCCGCTGTACGGCTTCGTGTTCCTGGTGGCCCTCGGCGTCGACTACAACATCTTCCTGATGTCGCGGGTCCGCGAGGAGTCGTTGCGCCACGGGGTGCGCCAGGGTGTGCTGCGCGGCCTCGTCGCCACCGGCGGGGTGATCACCTCGGCGGGCGTGGTGCTGGCCGCGACCTTCGCCGCACTGTCGGTGATCCCGCTGGCCTTCCTGGTGCAGATCGCCTTCATCGTCGCGTTCGGCGTCCTGCTCGACACCCTGGTCGTCCGCTCCCTGCTGGTGCCCGCCCTGGTCCGTGACATCGGGCGCCGGGCGTGGTGGCCGGGGGCACTCAGCCGCGAGCGCGGTGCCGATCCCGAGCGGACGCCCGCACCCGGGGCCCGGGGGGACGAGCGCGTCGAGGTCTGAGCGGACGGGCGCGCCGAGGTCTGAGAGGCCGGGCCGGAGCGAGCCCGGTCCGACCCGACGGGGTTCGGCCGCACCGAGTCCATCGGTTCCGGTTACACGACGGTGCCCCCGCGCGGCTCGCGCGGGGGCACCGTCCGTCGTGGTCCGGCTCAGTCCTCGTCGCCGGCCGGAACGACCACGAGGAAGGCGTCCGAGTTCAGGTCCATCACGACCGTCGCCTTCAGGCCCTCGGTCCTGCGCCGGGCCGCGTACTCCTCCGCGGTCCAGGATCCACGCGGAGCCCCGGCGGGAAATCGTTCCAGCACCTTTGTGCCCATGGCGGCAGACACCTCCAGCTCGGACGGCGGACCCGGAGCGGCGGGTCCCGTGGACTCCGCTTGCCCGGGGGCGGCCGGTTCAAGCGTACGAAGGGAAGCGAGCCGCGCCCTTCCCGACGTGACGTCAGGAGAGTGTCCTCGGCCCGCGACCGGACCGGATCGCGGCAACTCCCCGTCACCAGCGGCTCGTTCACCCGGAAGGAATAGTCGGGGCAAAGCCTGCTGCGGGCTGTTGATCTCCGCCGCCGCGAATCCGAGACTGTGTTGGCCGCACGTCCATACCGGGGCGCGCGGGAACGGGGGGCTGACGGGACATGAACGGACCCATACCTGGCACGGTGGAAGTCGCGGTGCGCCACATCCTCAGTGACAGGACGACCGGGTTCCTCACCCGGACGCGCAGGATCACCTGGAAGGACAGCCTGTACCGGGTGCGTCGGCCGGCGTCCGGCACACAGAGCGTGGAGCTGATCTGCCCGGTGTGCGATGCCTCCCTGCTCGCCGAGGTCCGCACCGAGGCCCGTACCCGCCGGACCGGCGCCGTCCTGCTGGTCCTGGCCGCCCTGAGTGTCGTCGTCTTCGTCGCGGCGTTCGGCTACGCCGTCCACGAAGGCGGCCGCACGCTCCCCGAGGGCCAGTCGCTCCCGGTCTTGTTCCCCGTCAGTGTCGTCTCGATCTTCGTCACGTTCGTCGCCGCTCCGGTGCTCTTCTCGCGGGGCCGCCGCCACAACGGCGTCTCCATGCTGGACGCCCCCAAACCGCGTCGGAGGCACGGGATCATGCCGGTACGCGGCTGAGTACCCGGAACGGCGACGCGCGCACCGGGCGAGCGCGGCTCGCGTCCGCTGCCGGGCCAACGCGAGGGCGGCCAGGCGTATGCCCGCGGAACGCCGGTACACGTCACCGTCCGGGATACGAGACCGGACCGCCGTTCCTTGACTGCCCTCGCCCTGGGCTGCGACGATCTCCGCATGACGAAGCGACTGGACCTCACGCGGCGACGCCACGTCGACCTCGCGCGTGTCTGCAGCGCCTTCTGTCGCCGCGAAGTCTGACGACCCCCGACTCCGGGTTTCCTTCGCGCGGGTCCGTCCGCCCACGGTGACTTTCTCCGGCCGTGGTCCGGTGTGTGCTAGTCGTCGGCTCTTGCTCCGGCGCCCGAACTCCTCCTGATCCCGGCTGAGTTCCCGAACGTCGACGCGTCCCGGACTGCCAGGCCCCGCCTGCCGTGCCGCGGTCCGTGCGGCGCTTCGAGACCCGACTGGCGCTCGGGGGCGGAGAGTCCGTCAGGACTCAGGCCCCTTTCCAGCGAGCCACGCGCGGGGAGTGCGAGCCTGGCCCGTCGTCGCCGTTCGCTCACCGCTCCCCGGCAGTCCGTCGTCCCGGACCGCCGGTCACGCCCGCTCACCCGGAACCCGGGTCACGGAATCCACCCGCGAGCCCGCTCACGGCACCCACCCGGAACCCGTCCACCGGAACCCGTTCACGAAAGAGGACTCATGGCCACCGTCCTGTCCGTCTCCGGCAGCCCCTCGGTCTCCTCCCGCACCGCCAAGCTCCTGCGGCACCTCGACACGCGGCTCGCCGCACAGGGCCACGAGGTGATCCCTCTCGACGTGCGGACGATCCCCGCGGAGGCGTTGCTCGGCGCGGACTTCCAGCACCCGGCCATAGTCGAGGCGACCGAACTGTTCGCCCGTGCCGACGGAGTGGTCATCGGCACCCCCGTCTACAAGGCCGCCTACTCCGGCGTCCTGAAGGCCCTGCTCGATCTGCTCCCGCAGTACGCCCTGACCGGGAAGACCGTGCTGCCCCTGGTGACCGGAGGCAGCACCGCCCATGTGCTCGCCCTGGACTACGCACTCCGTCCGGTCCTCAACTCCATGGGGGCGGCCCATATCGTGCAGGGCTGGTTCACCCTCGACAAGGACATCATCACCGGCCAGGACGGGAGCGTCACCGTGGCGCCGGGCAGCGCCGAGGCCCTGGCCCAGGTGGTGGACCAGTTCTCCGCGGCGCTGGGCCGCATCCCCCTGCTCGCCGCGACGGGCTGACGCTCCCCGGCCGAGATCTCCCGGCGGCCGGCCCCGGCCGACGCCGGCCCCGCCCGGACCCCTCAGGCCCCACGATCGGAGAACGCCGCCGTGTCCCTCACCTTCCACTGGTTCCTGCCCACCAACGGCGACAGCCGCGATGTCGTCGGTGGCGGTCATGGCACGCCCGCCACGCCGTCGGGACGGGACCGGCCGCCGACGGTCGCCTATCTGAGCCAGATCGCCCGCGCCGCGGAGGACCTGGGGTTCGTCGGCGCCCTCACCCCCACGGGCGCCTGGTGCGAGGATGCGTGGCTGACGACCGCGATGGTCAGTCAGCACACGGAGCGGCTGAAGTTCCTCGTCGCCTTCCGGCCGGGGTTCCTGTCGCCCACACTCGCCGCGCAGATGGCCTCCACCTTCCAGCGCCGGAGCGGCGGACGGCTCCTGCTGAACGTGGTGACCGGCGGCGAGAGCCACGAGCAGCGCGCGTACGGCGACTTCCTCGACAAGGACGCCCGCTACCGTCGTACCGGCGAATTCCTGGAGATCGTCCGGGA